>CAZGCZ010000122.1:0-2917 GCA_964524615.1 uncultured Candidatus Saccharibacteria bacterium | reverse complement strand
TCAAAGAAGGTGTCGACAAACTTGCCGATACAGTAAAAACGACTCTAGGGCCAAAAGGGCGCAATGTTATTTTGGATAAAAAATTTGGCAGTCCGCAGATCACTAATGATGGTGTGACAATTGCCAAAGAAATCGAGCTAGAAGACCCATTCGAAAACATGGGTGCGCAAATTGTTCGTGAAGCAGCCGATAAAACCAATGATGTGGCGGGTGATGGTACTACTACTGCCACTGTCTTAACTCAATCAATTGTCGAAGAGGGAATTAAAAACGTAGCAGCAGGCGCCAACCCAATCGCCATTCGTCGCGGCATTGAAAAAGCCACTGATTCAGTCGTGGCTGGACTTAATAAAATTGCTAAGCCAGTCAAAACCAGTGAAGAAATTGCCAATGTGGCTACAATTTCAGCTGGAGACGAAGCAGTGGGTAAGCTGATTGCCGAAGTCATGGATGAAATTGGCGAAAACGGCATTATTACCGTTGAAGAAGGCCAAACGCTTGGCCTAGAGAAAGAAGTCGTCGAGGGCATGCAGTTTGACAAGGGCTATGTCAGTGCCTACATGGTAACTGATACTGCTCGCATGGAAGCAGTTTATGAAAACGCTCCGATTTTGATTACTGACAAAAAGATCTCAAGCATTCAAGAACTCTTGCCACTGCTTGAAAAACTAGCTGGCGAAGGCAAAAAAGATCTTGTGATTATCGCTGAAGACGTTGACGGCGAAGCTCTGACCACGCTGGTTCTTAATAAGTTACGCGGTACCTTTAATGCTTTGGCAGTTAAAGCTCCAGCTTTTGGCGATCGCCGTAAAGCTGAGCTCGATGACATTGCAATTCTAACTGGTGGCCAAGTGGTGTCAGACGAAGTTGGCATTAAGCTCGAAGATGTAACTCCAGAAATGCTGGGGGAAGCCCGTAAAGTAATTGCGGATAAAGATAACACCACAATTATTGAAGGCAAAGGCTCAGCCTCTGCACTCAAAGATCGTATTGCTCAAATCAAGAAGCAAATTGAGAATATGACCAGCGAATACGAACTAGAGCAAATGCAACGCCGCCTTGCGAAACTTGAAGCTGGAGTTGGGGTTATCAAAGTTGGTGCCGCTACTGAAGTAGAGCTCAAAGAAAAGAAACTGCGCATTGAAGATGCTGTGAATTCTACCAAGGCTGCTATTGAAGAGGGGATAGTTGCAGGGGGTGGGATAGCATATTTAGTCGTAGGTAAAAAATTATATGGTGAATATAAATTTGATGAACTTGGTTTGAATGTTCATGGAAAAGATACTGGCGAAAAAGTGGGTGCGCTTATTGTTTTTCAAGCGCTTGAAGCTCCAATTCGTCAAATTGCGGCCAATGCTGGGATTGCAGACTTAGGAGTAATCTTAAAAGAGATATTAAATGCTAAAGATCCAAAAACAGGATATGATTTTAGTAAAGATAAAATTGTAGACATGTTTGATGAAGGCATCATTGACCCAGTCAAAGTTACTAAAAGTGCATTAGTGAACGCAGCTAGCGCTGCGGCAATGCTGCTTACAACCGAGGCTGCAGTAGTGGAAATTCCAAAAGATGAACCTCCAATGCCAGCCGGTGGTGGTATGCCAGGCGGCATGGACTACTAAAAGCCAAAACTCAATAAGAATTGGTCCGCTTTGCACAGCGGATCTTTTCTTTTGCTATAATCAATCTATGAATGAATTTGAAAACCTAGCAGAACTCGATAAGCATAAGATTTTTGACGCGATTGCTGAACAACCCAACCATTTGCAGCTTAATTCTGCTGATGGGATGTATGATGACCTCAGCAAGCAGGATGGCGATGGTATCCATAATCTGGTTTTTGCAGGCATGGGTGGTTCTGCGCTGGCTGCCAATATTTTAAAAAACTGGCTGTACGAACGAATTCAAATCCCCTTTGAGGTAGTACGCGGCTCAAATGTACCGGGCTACGTAAACAATCACACGCTGGTTGTAATCTCAAGCTATTCAGGCAATACCGAAGAAACGCTTAGCGCCCTAGAAGATGCTCGCAAACGCAATGCTAATATTGTGATATTGAGCGCTGGTGGGGAACTACTCAAAATTGCTGAGCGAGAAAACTACCCACTTTTGAAACTTCCGCATGTCTCACAGCCACGACTGTCAGTTTTTGCTGGGCTCAAAGCCCTTGCCTGCATGCTTGAAGATCTTAATTTGGCTGGTTCAACAGATCTGCGCCGCGAACTTGAAGATGTGGGAAACTGGTTGAATGAAGCGAAGTTTGCTTTTTCGCCTGATAATAATTCTGATAATCCTGCTCAAATGGTAGCAAAACAACTAGTTGGCAAACCAGTAGTGATCTACGGTACGCCAGCTACTGGCTCCGCAGCCTACAAATGGAAAATTGATATAAACGAAAACGCCAAACAGCTAGCTTGGTATAATGTCTACTCCGAGCTTAATCACAATGAGTTTCAGGGTTGGAACTTCCCGAAACACAAAAATCTAGCAGTAGTTCAGCTGGCTTCGAGCTTCGATAGTCCAATGATACGCAAGCGCGTGGAAGTCACTACCAAACTGTTGGCTAATCACGATTTTTCTTCGATGCTGATTGATGCCCAAGGCACCACTCCATTACAACAATTGCTTTATCTTGTGCTATATGGCGATTATGTGTCAGCCTATCTCGGGATATTAAATGGAATTGATCCAACTCCTGTAGACATGGTAGAAGAGCTCAAAAAAGAGCTCAACGAGTAAGTACTTGTTTAATTTTAGTTTGAGATTGTTCAAAATCTTGATATAACAGTGTCTCCATACCTACTTGGGCAGCTGCATCAAGATGGGTTTGATTATCATCAATTGCTAAAATTTCCGATGGCTTCAGCTGAAGTTTCTGTGCCACTGTTTCGTAAACTATCGTAGCTGGCTTCCAAAG
>CAZGCZ010000121.1:0-3895 GCA_964524615.1 uncultured Candidatus Saccharibacteria bacterium | reverse complement strand
CGACGATTTCACCCTCTTCGACGTCTGGGCCATCGGTTTTGCCTTCGTCCTCGGTAGCCTCAACTTCTGGCTCGCCTTCCACGTTCTCGGCTGTTTCTTTGTAAAGTTGCTCGCCAACCTTGCTCATAGCACTAGAAAGTTCTTCAGTCACTTTTTTGAGCTCATCAACATCCTCGGTCTCGAGTTTTTCTCGCACGGCTTTCACTGAATCTTCAATCGCTTTCTTATCTTCGTCTTTAATCTTGTCTTTGTGATCTTTGAGAGTTTTCTCAGCCGTATAGATCATTGAGTCGGCATGGTTACGAGCTTCGACTTGTTCTTTTTTCTTCTTGTCTTCATCAGCGTGAGCTTCAGCATCGGCTTGCATTTTCTTAATGTCTTCTTCGCTCAGCGTGCCTTGGCCAGTGATAGTGATGTGCTGTTCTTTGCCAGTGGCTTTATCGACAGCTTTGACATTGACGATACCATTAGCGTCAATATTGAAAGTAACTTCGATTTGCGGCACGCCGCGAGGAGCTGGTGGAATACCATCGAGGATGAATCGGCCAAGCGACTTGTTGTCGTTTGCCATCTCGCGCTCACCTTGGAGAACATTGATTTCGACAGATGTTTGGGAGTCAGCAGCAGTTGAGAAAACCTGGCTTTTGCTGGTAGGAATAGTGGTGTTGCGCTCGATTAACTTGGTACTCACTCCACCCAATGTTTCAAGCCCAAGCGAAAGTGGCGTGACATCAAGTAGCAACACATCTTTGACGTCACCACCAAGAACACCAGCTTGAATTGCGGCACCAACGGCGACTACTTCGTCTGGATTCACGCCTTGCAATGGCTTTTTGCCAAAAAATTCTTCAACTTTTTTCTGTACTAATGGCATGCGAGTCATACCACCAACCAGAATAACTTCGTTGATGTCTTCTTTTTTGAGACCAGCGTCTTTTAGCGCAGCCTCACATGGCTTGATTGTTTTATCAACTAAATCACCGACTAGTTGGTCAAGTTTAGCGCGCGATAGACTGAGGTTCATGTGCTTAGGACCTGAGGCATCAGCTGTAATAAACGGAATGTTAATCTCAGATTCTTGCGTGGTTGAAAGCTCGATTTTGGCTTTCTCAGCGGCTTCTTTGAGGCGCTGCATGGCAGCTTTGTCGCTTTTAAGATCAATCCCCTGGTCGCTCTTAAACTCCTCTACTAGCCAATTAATGATCACATTATCAAAGTCATCTCCACCCAGGTGAGTGTCACCATTGGTAGATTTTACTTCGAAAACACCATCACCCAGCTCAAGAATTGATACATCAAAGGTACCGCCACCAAGATCGTAAACGGCAATCTTTTCTTCTTTTTTCTTATCCAATCCGTAGGCCAATGCAGCGGCAGTTGGTTCATTGATAATACGCTTCACTTCCAGACCAGCAATCTTGCCCGCGTCTTTGGTAGCTTGGCGCTGTTGGTCGTTGAAATAAGCTGGCACGGTGATAACCGCTTCGGTAACTGGTTGGCCAAGATACTTTTCGGCATCGCTTTTGAGCTTGCCAAGAATCATAGCTGAAATTTCTTCGGCACTGTAGCTTTTGTCACCCATTTTTACTTTAACTTTAGAACCATCTTTTTCAATTTTGTACGGCATGATATCAATATCACGTTGGACTTCTTTATCCTCAAAACTGCGGCCCATCAAACGTTTCACTGAAAAAACTGTGTTGTCTGGATTAATTACCGCTTGACGTTTGGCTGTTTGTCCAACTAAGCGCTCGCCATTTTTATTAACAGCTACTACTGATGGTGTAGTACGAGCCCCTTCGATATTACTAATAACAGTTGGTTCACCACCTTCCATTACGGCCATGGCCGAGTTGGTGGTCCCTAAATCGATTCCAATAATTTTACTCATTTGCTTCTCCTTCTTTGTGTGCTTTAGACTGATTATCTACTTGATTATGTTTGTTCTGCCCGCTTGAAACTTTGACAATAGCCGGTCGAACAATTCGATCTCCCACCATATAACCAGGAGTTATGACTTCCAAAATCGTACCTTCTGGTTTAGTGCTTTTAATGTATTCCACCGCGTCGTGCTTGTTGTGATCAAACACCTCATTAAGCGGTGCAAATTTTTGTACGCCTATTTCTTCAAGAATCTTTTCGAGCTGTTGACCGACGTAAGCCATACCTTGGGCCCAGTTGTTGTTCTCCAACTCCTTAGGCAAATGGGTAGCAGCTCGATCAAAGTTATCAAGGGCCGGCAAAAGATCCGAAAGAACGCTAATTTTAGCGGAATCCATAATCTGAGCTGCCCCAGCTACTGAGCGTTTCTTATAATTTTCAAAATCTGCTTGAACACGCTGCAATGTGGCGGTTAATTCGCCAATTTCTTGCTCATAATCTTCACGAGATTTTGGTTTTTTTTGGGTTTTAGCCATTTAATATCTCCTCTAGCGTGTTGCCTGCTAGCTCAACAAGGCTGATAACCTTGCCATAGCTCTGGCGAGTTGGACCAACGACGCCAATATAGTTATTTGTACTCCACGGTGAGCTGTACCGGCTAATTATGGTAGAGAGCCCACTGCTGCGCACGATTGGGTTCTCGCTGCCGATATATACCTGTAAACTTTCCTCAAATGGATTGTCAAACAGCCAGTTTTGCATGGCGTCCAAGAATCGAGCAGCCAGAGTAGCTTGAACACTATCTGCAAACTCAGGTTGAGAAAATAGCTGGCTAATGCCATGGAAGTAAACTGAATCGGACAATGTAGCAAAAGCCATGTTGCCAGTGAGATCTGATAGTGTTTCGGCTGCCATCTTAACGGCACCGTCAGCTTGAGTTCCCATTGAGGAAACTCGTTTTTCGATCGTGGCAATGGTACGCTGTTTTGGGCTCACCCTATCCTGACTATTCACAAAAAAGCGGTACCCCTTATCGGTCGGGACACGGCCGGCAGAGATGTGCGGCTGATAAATCAGGCCTTGTCGCTCTAGCGCGGCCATTTCAGCCCGAATCGTAGCTGGACTGCAGTCGAATTCTTCAACTAATTGAAGTGATCCAACTGGTTCAGCAGACTCAGCATAGATTCGGACAATGGATTCTAGGATCCTTTTTTGGCGTTCTGTCATACTAGTATGTTAGTTTAGCACTATGGTAGGGCTAGTGCTAACTCTATAATAAAAACCTAGCACTCAACTGTCAAGAGTGCTAAGCATAATTGTAAAAAAAATAAGGTGATAGCATTTCTACTATCACCCAATATGGAGATTGTGCGTTATTGCAACACACGCAGGCGTCGCGGTGACGCTGCTGAGTTGATGTATTCAATGATGGGATCTGGTTCACCATTCATCATGTACCAGTCCTCGAATATGGCATTGTTGCCACTTCGATACCGAATAGCCCCTTCACGCACCCCGACACCATCACCGTACATTCGAGGGTTGCCAGCTGAATGTGCATAGCGCACCTCGATAATTGTACGAAACTTGTCATATGCAACCGCTGTGATGATCATGACGTGCTCACTATCGACGCAATCGATCATGTCACCAGGTTTGACCGTGTCCCATGAGATTGGCAGGGAGTTGAGTGTGCTGCGCAGAACATGAGTATCGATGCGATTTACCCCCTTGCGTCGCATGGCTCGCTCTTCTCGCCAACCACGATGGTTATGTAGCAGTTTTTCGAGTGGCTTCGGGCGCTTGACGCCAAGTATCCGCTGAAAATCGTGGACCTCGGCATTGAGCACCCAATAGGTAAAGCCAGAGCAGTCGATACCGATTCCTACGTCATGACGACGCATGAAAGCCCGAATTTCTTCTGGTGTGGCTGCACCTTGGTCAAAGCCGGACTTAACAGCAAAGTACTCCAACCCCATGTTGATCTCTGCTGGCGTTCCCTTGCCCTTGAGGA
>CAZGCZ010000120.1:0-2307 GCA_964524615.1 uncultured Candidatus Saccharibacteria bacterium | reverse complement strand
CCAACAACTGAGCCGACACTTACTTTAATAACCTGTACGCCACCAGGAACTAGCTGGAAACGCTTAGCAGTAACTGCAAAGCAAATCGAGCCAGCCATAGATACTACGACCGCTCAAACCCCCACATTGTCAGATTCGACTCAGCCAAAATTTTTACCTGGCGATGCTCCGGCCAGTGTTTGGACAAAAATTACAAACTTTTTTCAAAAATTATTTTAGCGTTTAATCAATACTAGTTCTTGGAGAGTATTTTGACTTGAACCAGCTGCTAAGACGACTGGTTCTTTATTGACTGTGCTAATACCCAAAACCATCCCACTAAAGACCGTTTGATCATTTTGGCCGTCAAAGTCCATCATTCTTAAGCCTTTGTCATCTGCTACGATAAGATGGTATTCATCGAGCCATTGCCAGTTTTTTATGCCTGTCAAATTTGTACTCACGGTATTATATTCAGATTTTTCAATATCATAGTTCAATAATTTATTGTCCTGAACGATATCTAAGAACCTGCCGGTTTTATTAAAACTAAAAGCTGTTACATTTTCTAAAACATTACCGTTTTTACTGTTATCTCCTGGTATGTCATTGTATAAAGTCAATCGATGTGTTCGAGTGACTAAAAGAGCTATATAAGTGTGGCCTTGGTAGTTTGTGGCACTTATTTCATAGGTAGGGCTATCATCAATATCCGTTAATATTTTAATCGGTTTTTGGCCGCTTAAGTCAGATGAATATAAACTACGAATGCCATTGGTAAGCTGAATATAATAAATTTTTAGATTTGTTGCTGAAACAGTAGAATACAATATTTTATCTAGTATTACTGTATTTGATTTGTTATCTACGTTAATTTTGTGCAGTGATTGAGCGTCGAGCCAAAATAATTCATGAGAATTTGAGGGATTAAATTCAACCAAGGGAGTATTAACATGATACAAATCAGTTAAATTAACAACTTCGTGAGACTGTACGTTTACAAAAATATATTGTTGGGTCTTGTTTTGAAGTGTTTGTAAAATAACTGCGCTCGAACCGTCATCTGAAATCTTTACAATGTTAAGACTAGCCACACTTTGTGATGTATCGATAGCGGGTAGTGGCTGATAAATAATATCAACCCCGTTAAAATTATCCGTCAGAAACAGTGTAGGCTGAGGGGTTTGACTAACAAGCAGTGTGTGTTTTTCATTGAAACTCTGAGTCATTTGTACAGGTGCAATTGTAGATAAATGATTAATTGTTTGCACTACATCTGGGATTAGCCAAGCGTAGGTCAAAAAAGTAACCTGTCCTGCTGTAATCTTACTTTGGGCAGCCCAGTTTCTATAGCCGTCTTTTTTCATTTCAACATGAATCGGGCCCGGCTCAATGTAAGTAATGCGAAGTGGCGTTTTGTTTTTTTGTAATTTCCCATTGAAGGTAATATTTGCACCACTAGGTTGTGAATTAAGCATCAATAGCCCAGTTGGCTTTAAACGGCCATTGAGCCAGTCAAAGGTATTACCTTGCGCCAGAGTAACTAAAAAAAGTGTTCCGAAAACAACTGTTGAGGCGCTAACGAAATACCATATCCAGGAGGCAACTTTGCGGCGTTTTTTCATAGTCAGTGTGTACGTAATTCATTATAATCGTTGTTAAGATGAAAGTTAACTCACAATGAGTAAATTTATTATTAGCGGCCCAACCAAACTCCATGGCAGCTTTCGGGTATTAGGGAGTAAAAATGCGATTTTGCCAGCTATGGCGGCTAGTTTACTGATTGATGGCCCCTTAAAAATTCATAATGTACCTAATATTGCAGATGTGAGCTATATGTGTCAGATTCTTGAACATCTGGGCGTTCAGATTGAACAAGGTGATCAAAGCATTGTTCTTGATAGTAGTAACGCTCACTTTGCCCCAATACCACAAGATTTGGCCAATAAAATGAGAGCTTCTATTTTAATACTAGCCCCAGCCTTAGCTCGTTTTGGTAAAGTAGAGCTCCCATTGCCAGGAGGGGATTATATTGGAATGCGTCCACTTGATGCTCATATCGATGCTTTATTAAGTATGGGATGCGATGTGACGCTTGATGATAATACAATACGTGCAAGTGGAAAATTACAGCCAGGGGATATAACGGTCCAATCATTAAGCGTGACGGGAACTGAAACAGCTATTTTGGCAGCTGTTATTCATCATGAAGGTCAATCACGTGTTCAATTTTATCTGTTTCCAAAATTAAAATTTGTAGAAATTCGAATCGACGAAAAATTATTGGATTTTACATTACTTTCAGAACCAGATGAAATTTTATCTTCA
>CAZGCZ010000119.1:0-6817 GCA_964524615.1 uncultured Candidatus Saccharibacteria bacterium | reverse complement strand
AATCGGTATCTTCCAGAGTCTGGAGGCTTTGGGCATGCGAGCTAAAATTGCGTAATCGATGCGGTCGATTCGCTTCCATAACCATAAAAAACGAGTTACTATTTGCCACCACGCGGGTTGGTGCCGGCACGTCCCAAATGTTATTTAAATACATTGGAATCGGCTGGTAGGACTTGTGGCGTCTGTTTGGATCAATGCAGTATTGATATGTTAGGTAGCTTAAATAGTGCTTTTCAGGCCTATTATCAGAGTCAAGAGAGGTCACAATTACATTAATTGGCGGAATGTTGCGCTTTTGCACGTATTCAAGCAGCTTTCTGCCCGCAAAACTGATATTACCGCCTTTACCTTTCGCTTCTCCGGGTATACCATCGGGGTGTTCAACAACAAAAAAGGCGCCAAATTTATCACTAAACTCACGCTCTAATTGTTCAACAACTTTTTTCGTTTCTTCCCCGCCTCGCTGTTCATACGCAATCACAAAAAAAATGTGTTTCAAATCATAATTACTTCTACAAACTGCCTCAATTGAAGGGCGCACCACGTCAATGCCTTCGTTATATAAGGCCAGTATTATTGCTTGATAAACTTCAGAGGGCTTTAATAAAGCATGGCGCTGGGAAGATAAAACCTCTATCTCCCTAAGCTCGCGAATAGTTCGTCGATACCGTACTGAGTTGCGATATTTTTTGTATTTATAAAGCTGCTCTTGCAAACGGGTTCGGGCCGCATCCAGATCTTCCAAATTAGCAACTTTTCCAACCCAATCCACCTTTTCTGCCTGCTTCATTCGGTGATAGCCAATCCCTAAGGCATAGCTCATGCGCATCGATTTCATCAGCCAAAAAAGATTATAAGCAATGATTAAATAAGCCAACAAAACCGGAGCTTTGAGGCTTAAAAATATTGGGCCAAGTAGCACCAGCCACATTAAAGCACCAGGTACAATCTCAAATAAACGATAGAACCAGTGGGTATCAGCTATTCGGACCGCCATTGCGGTTTTGGTGATGTTTTGGTTAGCTTGCGCCATAATTGACTGCTGTGAATCCTAAAATGATTGCTATGGCTAAGGCGGCTACCATTGCTGAGACAAGTAGTAAAAAGATGCTCGTCATTCTACTGCGCCGATAACCTACTACGCCAAGTGTAGCATTCACTATAAATATTATAACGCTTGCTGCAGCAATAAAGTACAGTTGATACCAATGCCCCAGAGTATCAAAGTTCGCCAAGCTGGTATACCTGATTGGAACTAAAATATCGGATCTATGAACATGAATGATCGACCAGATGACAACAAAGCTATTCAGCGCTACATTAATGAGCAATAAACCGCCAATCCAACCATCGCTAAAAAAACGATGCTGGCGTAAACTATCAAGATTGAGTTTGATTGAGGGTAATTTGATCATATTTATGGAGCCACCTGCCGGGATCGAACCGGCGACCTACGCTTTACGAAAGCGCCGCTCTACCAACTGAGCTAAGGTGGCATGGAGCGGGTAACGGGAATCGAACCCGTCTCTCGACCTTGGGAAGGTCGCATTCTACCACTAAACCATACCCGCACGCTCTCGTTTGCTCATTGTAGCATATTCTTTGCCTATCCAACGGGTTTGAATTAGAGGTCTTTGTTTCTTTTTTTGAAGGCTTTTTCTAGCTTTTGCCAGGCTTCGAGTTTGGCTCTTTTGGCCTCATCCATATGTACGTAAAAAACCTCGCCGTTAGACTGGCTGCGACGAGCATCAACAACATGAGTCGTCAGCAGTTGTTTAACCTGTTGACGAGGCTTAGATATAGTTATTCGGACCTTTTTGGTTTTTAATTCGCGCAGTGGTATTCGATACATATGTGGCTCTAAAAGCCTTTCCTCCCTCACTTGAGTTAATTACTAGTGCAAAACGTTATATTTTATCTTTAGCAAAAACAAAAAAGACTTAAAGAGTCTTTCTACAAAACCTTAATAGAATAGCAAACATAAGCATTTCTGTCAAGAATAAGCAGTAACAAAAAAGGCCTGATCTTAACCAAGCCTATTAGAAAATGCTCATCAGAGAAAATAACTATTCTGTAACTTATTAACTATTCCTTCTCGCCATTCGACGCTGTACCGGATTGGCAATTTTGCCAGTATCCCGAGCTGAATAAGAAGTACTGAAGAAGCCACGGTGAGTTTGAACATCATGGACCCTCCCTCCAGCAGTACCTCGGTTTGCCGCTCGTTGAGCTTGACTTCTGCTCGAATAGCGCTGGGCCATGATTGCCTCCAAGATGAAAGGTGCATTTTCTTTTCAAATTGTATTATTTTGAGAAATAAATGTAAATAAATGCTGGCGGGCCCGACCGGATTCGAACCGGCGATCTCCTCCGTGACAGGGAGGCGTGTTAGGCCAGCTACACCACGAGCCCAGAATTAGCCTATATAACCAGAATATGGTAGCAGAAATCAGCTCTTCTCACAAGGATTGGAGTTGTCGCATCCAACCTTTCACGATCTCAAAACTTCCCTGCCAAAAAGCTGCGTCCGTAATATCAATACCAACCTTCTTCAACACTTGCTGTGGATTATAAGCCCCACCGGATGCGAGAATAGTTTCAATTTTTGGGACAAAGCTCTTGCCTTCATGTTTGTATCTGGCAAAAAGTGCCAAGCTTAATAATTCACCGAAGTTATAGGCATAGCAGTAAAATGGCGAGTGTACAATATGAGGTATATAAGCCCACTCATAAGCAAAAATTGGGTCAATCTCAACACTGTTACCAAACTGCTCTTTGAGATTATTCAGCCACAATTCGCCCATTTCTGCACTAGTCATGCCTTCACTCATGCGCTTGTGCGCTTTGATCTCTGCCTTAATAAAAAAGCTTTGACGGCAAATAGTCGCATAAGAATCGCCCATTTTTTCCATTAACATTGCTTTGCGTTCGTTTGAATTCGTGGTTTTGGCTAAGAGTTTTTCAAATAATATCATTTCTCCGAGTGTTGAAGCAGTCTCCGCCAAAGGCAAACCAGACATCTGTACAGAACTGGGCAAGTTTTGAGCATATAGAAAATGGACTGCGTGCCCCAGCTCATGAGCTAAAGTGCTGACATCCCGAAGCGAGTTGGTGTAATTTAATAATACGTAAGGAGTAATTGAAGAAGTTATAGTTGTAGCAAAAGCTCCTCCTCTTTTATTTGGACGAGGTGGATAATCAATATGCTTAGCCTCAATTACTTGCTTTGAATAGTCTCCAAACTGCTTTGAAAAACTAGTAAATGTTGTCGTTACTACATCGATAGCTTCTTCCACGCTTATTTTTTTTGTATCTTGCTCAAGCGGCGCATAAATATCGAATCGACGTAATTGCTCTAACCCCAAAGACTTAGCTTTGAACTTAAAAAAATCTTGAAAGATGCTTGTATTGTGACTACAAACTTCGAGTAAAGTTTCGATTGCTTTGTCCGGCACATGATTAGCGAAATTGCGCATCGCAATTGGCGAATCATAGCCCCGTAATTTTGATTCATGATCCCAGTTTTTCACAATTGCCTGATAAATTGTGAAGTATTTGTCGGCATTTTTTTGGTATGAGCCCAGTAGCGCCTGATAGGCTGCTGCACGTACATTCTTATCTGAAGAATAAAATGAAATTTTTAGTTCTTCCTCATTTTCTATAATTTGAGGTTTTTTACCTGGAAGTTCTAAGACATATGTTTGCTCAGTGGCAATTTGATCGCGTAAATCAACCAATGCGGCGGCTCCATTAAGGTCTTTGGCCGTAATGATGTTCTCTTCCCGCTCCTCAAGGCTATGACGGGCTGATAAACGGCCATAGTGAAGCGAATACTCAAGCTCAGCCACAGTAGCAAACAGACGCTTGGCATTAGCATCATCAAGAATCTTTTTATCTTGCACCTTAATACCTTTGAACCACAAGTCAATTTTTGTCGTAACTTCACTAAATTGAAGACTTAAATCCTTTACAATACTCTTCTGGGTTTGAGCGGTTTTATCTTTTTCGTTAACCGACTCAGTTAAATGAGGCCGGCTACTCACTCTGCTGAGTCGATCACCCGCTTCCAGCGCAAAGCTAACATACTCTTTGAATTCTTCTTCCGGCATAGTGGGATTTAATTTCAGCCACCACCTATCAAATTGTTGAATGTCTTTTTTTACTAACGCCACATACTCATCGAACTGCTGAATGGTAATAATATCATCAAGATTCCAACTTAGTTCAATCTTAGCCATAATAAAGCCTCTCTAAATCAAGATTTAGGTTCATGTTGTTTATTCTACTACGAAATTCTACGGGGTAAAGTATTGTCGTATCTTAGCTTTGGTTCGTTGTTGCTGAAGCCAAGTGTCCAAATCAACGGTTTTGATCAAAATATGGCTGGCACGAATTTGATCATCTTTTTTGTCAGTTACTTTGATAATGTGATAACCATACTGTGTTTTTACCGGATCGCTTACCTGTCCTACTTGCAACGCAAAGGCTGCATTATCAAATTCAGCTACATTATCCCCTTTCTTAAAGTAACCAAGATCCCCGCCTTGAGCGGCACTTGAGTCAGCCGAGTATTTCTTGGCGAGTTCTGCAAAATCAGCCCCACCATCGAGCTGTTTTTTGATGTCCTGAGCTTGCTTGAGAGCTGCCTCATTAAGCTTAGGATCATTTGATACTGCATCGGCTAGTTTTGATTCAAGTAGTTTATAACTAAGTTCTTTTTTGAAATCTGCTACACTCCAGCCATAAAGATTTTTGAGGGTTTCTTTGACTTTGTCAGCCCCACCAGCATTTTGTTCAAGCTGATTGTACTGGTCATCAATTTCTTTTTGGCTTAACTTAATCTTATACTTACGGGCTAGCTGGGCAATCAAAATTCTGTCTTCTAGCTGACTTATGATCTGTTTTTTGAGCTCAGTTAGTTTAGCTTTGCCATCAGCTGAGTTTAAATCTTCATTTTGGCTTTTGTAAAACTTCTCAACTGAAGCTAATTCAAATAAGTAATCATGATAGGATGCTTGGTTCCAAAAAACACTACCATTAACGCTTGCTACAGGATACGGGATAACAGTGGCCGCAATGCGGACAGCCCGATTGTCTTGTTTGTATTTGTAAATTAATACCCCAAAAACCGCGATTACAATAATAATCAGTGCTATAAGGCCGCCGATAATAGCTGTGATGACCTTTTTATTAGGTTTTTTCTTAATCCCCAGCTTTTCTAGACGTTTACGAAAATTATTTGGATGATTTTTCTTACTTTTTGACTCTTTTTTTGGAGAATCAGCTTCTTTTTTGTCATGTGCTGAGGTGTTATCCGCTTCAGCTACGGGCTTCTTAATATCTGGGTCTTTCGCCACGATAAAACTCCTTAACCGTTTTCTCTATAGTACACTAATTAGCCCTGGCGTGTCGAACCATCGCTTGATAGTCCGGCGGCTTTTATAATCGCTCTAGCAAACCGTTCCGGATGATGGACTGTTTTTAAATCAAACCCGCCACTACCAGATAAGGTAGCAATTGAAATATTGCCAAAATGAAAAACTGAAGCCTGAAAACCTTTGATAGAATATGTCACATTTTGAATATTATTAAGTGATAATTCTGACACGGTACGATCAAAAAATCCTTTTTGGCGGGTGACGACAATTCGCTTATCAGTTAACACAAAAACGCTAAAATACCAGCCTACCCATTTAATCAGCCAGTAATAAATGAGTGCGACCATACAAAATAGGAGCCACCAAACAGCTATATTCAACCAAGAATATGAATTGCCATATGCTACAGCCCACGGCAAGAGTCCAATAATTAATAAAAACATGCCAAATATTAGCGGTTTGCGCAGTACAATCGGGAATTTGCGCGCGACTTTAAGTACGTCTTCATTAGAAAAATCATCATCTTCTTTTTTTCGAGATAACGCAGTTTCACGTTTGCTAGGACGAGCCATATGCACATCTTACCATAAAAATTTTGAGCAAAGAAAAGCCGCCAAACTTTATGTAAGTTTGACGGACTATTTGTAGCTGGGTTTTACCAGTAAGGCAGGCCGGTACGCGGATCGCGCAGGCTGAACATGGAAGATGATCGCGCTAACTCAAGCAGCGGCAACTGAGCCACAATTGGCATGTCGCCCCGCTTGGACGCAATCAAAGTTCTCTCGCGCCGCATGCGAGCAAAATCTGCCAGAACTTGCGTCACTAGCAACCCCGATGCGAGCCGCGTGCCATCTTCTGTGTTGGTATTGATTTCAGGGACCAGAATGGCAAAGAAATCAATATCAGCCGGATAGATGCTGCGCTCAAACAAACTCCTAAGCGATCCAACACAGATTGAACGTGCGCAGCCGCGTGTGTAAGGGTTGCGCTCACCCCGGTTGAAGTAGCTATCGGCCCCTTGGGCGGTATTTTGGAGTACACAGGCACCCATCCTACGCCCAAATGCATGAACTTCAATTTCTGCGACCAGCATCCAGACCTCACTTGTCAAAACTACAAATAATTTAGTTAATATACAATCTTATAATTAAATTGTCAATAAACTTATGCTCAGTTATAATATAATCACCCACCCCGGTAGCTCAGTGGACAGAGCGCTTCCGTCCTAAGGAAGGCGTCGGGGGTTCGATTCCCTCTCGGGGTACCAGTGCAATTATTGTGTTCGTTTATTTCTAAGGAGTAGTATCAACACCACTCCCCCTACTACCACTAAGGCTCCTACCCACAGTAGCCAGTTAGTGTTGGTGTGAGTTGGGGTATTAGTTGGTGTGGTGTTTTGGGTAGGGGTAGTAGTTTTGGTAATGTTTTTGAATGTTATG
>CAZGCZ010000118.1:0-5052 GCA_964524615.1 uncultured Candidatus Saccharibacteria bacterium | reverse complement strand
ATACTACAAATGCCCGAAGTAAAAAAAGTAATCTTCCTAGAAGAATACCAACCAAGTTCAAATACTAAAAACGATCGAATAATTACTGCTCGATTGATACTCGATCTTGGTTCAAACCCACTCACAGAACAAATTAATACAGTGATGGCGAAACTTACCAAATCGCTTGAATCAAAACTGCAAATTAGATTCCGCTAGTGCTTATACCGCGCACGCGGTATAATTGGTGTAAAAGACGGCAAGTATGGAACCTTATTCTCATTCGTGGAGTCTACCCAAGATTTTATCAAAATCTGGTCAAAAACCGAGTAAGTCTGCTCGACTTCTTTTTGTTGCATTAGGTGGACTGTTCTTTATTTTACTTGTTAATGCTTTGCTAGGTGCATTATTTGAAGGGCAAATGATGCCGGGGGTAACAATTGCTGGGCAGAGTGTAGTCTGGAAAACACAGAATCAAACACGACAACTCATTAACAAACCACCAGACAACTATAAGCTGACAGTGGTAGTTAATAAGCAGCAGTTTCCTGCTTCGGGAAGTGATTTGGGGGTGAGTTATGACATTAATGCCACAACTGCCCTAGCGTATGGTGTTGGCCATAGCTGGCTACCACTAGCTGACGTAGTTCGCTCGATTGGGCGTGGTGATATAAGTTATGTTTATAAGCTGGATCGGCTCAAGCTCTCTCACTTTGCAGATCAATTAGCTGCTAGTGTTGGTAAGCCAGCTATTAACGCAACACTAAAGGTTGTTGATGGTAAAATTGAGCCGGTACCTGACCAAAATGGATTAACGATTGAGTCAGATAATCTTGAGCAACTGATAACAAACTCATTGAGTAATGGCGAGGGGCCAGTTATCCATGCGCAACCACAGGTGTTGGTGGCGGACGTACAGACAACGCAGCTTAGTGGTGCAGAGCAGCAAGCCAATGCGTATTTAAACCGTACTATTTCGCTTAGCTATAATGATAAGACTTACACTGCCTCAACTGCTGATATTGGTCATTGGTTAAGTTTTAACCCAGGCACCACCCCCCAAACCAAACACAACCTCGAAGTAACTATCGATAAAACACAGGTAAAAGGCTGGGTTCAGTCGGTGGCCAACGATATTAATATTCAGCCAAAAAATAAGCAAATTACTGTCTCCAATGGTGTATCAAGTGTTACTCAAGAAGGCAGCGACGGGTTAGCGGTAGATCAAGATAAAACAACTGATGCCATTGTTGCAAGTATTACTAATAACCAGAATTTATCTTATGCTATTCCAACGTACACTGTAGCATTTAAAACCCAGACTACTTATGCGGGTGGCTTATCTGATGATCGTTATATTGAAGTTAATTTATCATCCCAACATCTGTGGGTTTACCAAGATCACAAAGTTGTTTATAGCTCTCCAGTAACAAGTGGAGCAACCGGAGCGGTGTTTGCCACAGTAACAGGTATTTTCCATATTTATTACAAAACAACCAACACCTATTTAAACGGGCATCCATATGGCTATAACTACAATGTGTTTGTTCAGTATTGGATGCCTTTTTACCTTGGGTATGGGCTGCATGATGCTAGTTGGCGCAGTAGTTTTGGCGGCTCAGACTATTATTACGGTGGTAGTCATGGTTGTGTCAATTTACCTTTAGCAACCGCCACCTTTTTATACAGCTGGGCGGATGTCGGCACAACAGTGTGGGTACACAACTAAAATTTATCAGAAGTATTCTGGTATAATAATGCTTATGCAACCAACAAATCCTTCTGAACAACCAAATCCTAATATTACTCCCGAGAGCAGTCCGGCACAGCTTGAAGCAAATCCGGCGGCTAATGCAGAACCAAAACCACCCACTCCGCCGCAACAGCAGCCAAGTGTAGTGCAAGATCAACCAACGGCGCCCCCAGTTGCCCCAGCGATGCCTGCGCAACAATCTTCTACATCACCTACTCAAGATGCTACAGAGCCAACTGACGTTGAGCTGATTGACAATAGCTATGTGCAAAGAGCTGAAGACATTATTAGCCAAAATAAAGACAACCCGAAACAGGAAGAATTGGAAGAAGAGAAGCTCAAGAATGAATATCTAAAAAAGCAATTTAATTTCGAAATCGATAAAAGTGAGTAAGTAATATGGTAGTGCTAAGTGCGCAATTAAGTTTTACGGGACTAATGAGTTTACTATTTTTGCCTGTGATCATTATAGTAATTGCGATCGGCGCGCTTTTATTTCGCCGAAAAACCCGACGCGCCAAAGACATCGAACGCAGCCTTAAAATGGTTCCGCTGCTTGTTAAACTCCCGCCGCTTTCAGTCGCGGAAGGCCAAAATACGGATTCGCAAACAATGGTTCAGGAACAAATTGGTCACGCCGAGCAACTTTTTGCTGCTCTGTCTGGCATTGCTCAGAACAAAAAAAAGGGATGGTATGGTCAACGACACATTGGTTTAGAAATTGTTGCATACGAATCAGAATTATATTTTTATGTAATCGCACCTATTAGTCTTTTATCGATTGTTCAAAAAGCTCTCCAATCGGCTTATCCAGCAGCTCAATTTGAAGAGGTTAGAGATCACAACATATTTTCTGATCAATCGAAAATCGCAGGTGTCAGCGGCGGCGAGTTCAGTTTAAGCAAAGAGTCTTATTTCCCCATTAATGATTACAAAAAAACTGGTGCAGACAACTTAAGCTCCATGTTGACAGGTATGTCCAAACTGCAAACTGGCGAAGGAGCTGCCATACAGCTTCTTATTCGAGCCGCAAATCCCTCTTGGTCAGACAGTGCTCGTGAGGTAGCAAAAAAACTTCTTGATCCAAGCAGCCCAAAAAAATCTACTGTTACAACCACGCTCGTTGATATTGCCAAAGCACCAATTACTGGCGCGCCTGCTCCAAGTGACCAAACTGCTGAGCCAGCACCTCCCAAGCCCGTCAATGAGCTTGATATGAAAATGAGCCAGCTGATTGAGGCCAAAGCTTCATCGCCGGCTTTTGAGGCAATGATTCGCGTAATTGTCAGTAGTCCAACTCCAGCTCGACCTCAAGAAATGACTAATGATATTGTGGCCAGCTTTGCCCAGTTTAATTTGCCAGGGAGTAATGGTCTTGAGTTTCATCCAACAAAAGACCCAGCTAAGCTAGCCACTGATTTTATTTTTCGCTTTTTCCCGGTCGATCAACACTCAACTGTTTTATCAACAACCGAACTAGCCTCGCTTTATCATTTACCAAGCACCTCAGCTGATGCGAGTGCAACTCCAGTGGAGCGAATTGGTGCACGCGAGGTAGCGCCGCCGTCAGGTCTATCTTCTCAAGGTTTAATTTTTGGCAGCAACTATTTTCGCAACACCGAAACAGTGGTGAGGCTAGCTGATGAAGATCGCAGGCGTCACGTTTATATTGTTGGGCAGACTGGAACAGGTAAGTCCGTCACCTTAGAGAACTCAGTTGTACAGGATATGGCGGCAGGGAAAGGTCTAGCCTTTATCGATCCGCACGGTGACACGGCTGAAAAGTTACTTGCTAAAGTACCGGCTTCAAGAGCACAGGACGTAATTTACTTTAATCCAGCTGACACAGAGATGCCATTAGGCCTTAATTTACTTGAGTTCGAAACGCCCGATCAGAAAGATTTTCTGATTCAGGAAACCATTCACATGCTCTATAAGATTTATGATCCAGGCCAAACTGGGATTATTGGTCCACGCTTTGAGCAGTGGTATAGAAATGCCGCCCTCACTATTATGAGTGATCCAGAAGGCGCAACATTTTTAGAAATTCCCAAAGTATTTACCGATAACGATTTTTTGAAAAGCAAATTCCGACACGTTACTGATCCGCTGGTGCAAGATTTTTGGACGAAAGAAATGGCTCAAACCAGTGATTATCACAAATCAGAAATGCTTGGCTGGTTTGTCTCGAAATTCGGAGCATTCCAGCAAAACGAAATTATGCGAAACATTATCGGCCAAAAGAAAAGTGCTTTTAATATCCAGCAAATAATGGATGAAGGAAAAATATTAATTGTTAATTTGTCGAAAGGCTTGATAGGTGAAATAAATTCCAAGTATCTTGGCATGACCTTTGTGATAAAATTCCAGGCCGCCGCTATGGCTCGAGCGCAACAAGCCGAAGCTTCACGCCGTGACTTCTCGCTGTATGTAGATGAGTTTCAGAATTTTAGCACTGACTCGTTTGCCACAATTCTATCAGAAGCACGAAAATATCGGCTCAGCTTGATAGTAGCGAATCAGTTCATTGGGCAGCTTAATGATCAAGTTAGGGATGCGGTTTTTGGCAATGTAGGAACAATATTATCCTTGCGCTGTGGCCCTGAAGATGCAGAGTTCTTAGCAAAACAATTTGCACCAAGTTTTGAAGCTAATGATCTCGTCAACTTACCAAATCTCCATGGCGCGTTGCGCTTAATGTCTAATGGACTACCAACTACACCGTTTTCACTGAAGATTCTTTTCCCGCCTATTGGTAATGCTGACGAGAAGGTAGCGCAGGCTATTATTGACTATTCACGCAGCCATTATGGTCATCCCAAAAGTGAGGTTGATGCTGCCGTGCTAGCAGATCTTCAGGCTCCAGTGCCAGCGGCTTCGCGATAAACTTGTCAATATTAGCATAAGCGTATTACAATATCAGATAGGTATATCTTATGCTCGCCAGAAAATTACTCACCAATATCCGACTACGCAAAGTTGATAATTCAAAAGTAGCGTTTTACATAAAACGGCTTACTCAAGAAACAGCTACTAGACGCTTGGGTGCAATACTTATCGTGCTGGTACTTGCGTTTCAAGTCTTTGCTTTTGTCGCGCCGCCCAAGGCAAGCCATGCGGCTGATGACAATGATATCTTAGAAGGTGGGTTTAGTAGCAAAGCCGATTTACTTGCTAAATTCGACGCTGACCAAAAATATGTACAATTTGTATATGGTGCTTTTGGGATTGATCGAACAGCAATTGAAAATTCTGTTGATACAAGTATAACTGGTGACCCGGGAGCGAACATTTGGTCAGTTGGTTGGCATCACTTATTT
>CAZGCZ010000117.1:0-5056 GCA_964524615.1 uncultured Candidatus Saccharibacteria bacterium | reverse complement strand
AATGGTGACAAATTTTGTGACTTAGGTTGTGGTGCGGGCGGAATAATGGTAGCTGCTGCAAAAAAAGGGGCTATAACAACTGGTTACGAAATCAACCCGATTTTATGGTTTATTGCCTGGTTCCGAACCCATCAATACGGAGGCAAAGTTTATCTACGAAGCTTTTGGAAAGCTGATCTTTCATCACAAAATATTATCTACACTTTTTTATTAGAACGATTTATGGATAAGCTTGAGAAAAAATTATCTAAAGAATGCAAAAAAGGAACCATATTTTTAAGTTACACCTTTCATTTACCAAATCGCAAAGCCACAGCCACCACAACAACCGGGTATTTGTATAAATTTTGACGGCAATTTAGCAAACCGCTAGAATGATAGAGTAGGATAAATCATGAAATTAGAACCAAAACCACTTAAATACAGCGAATTGCCAGGATTGTCTGCAAAGCAACTTGCGGAGCACCATGATAAACTTTATGTCGGCTATGTTAATAAATATAATGAAATTCTTGAAAAAATAGCGAAGGTTGACCTGGAAAGTACCAATGCCACATATTCAGATTTGCGTGAATTGTTTGTAGAGAAAAGCTTCGCATTAAACGGTGTAAAATTGCATGAATACTATTTTGATAACCTTACAAAAGATTCAAGCGATTGTAATGGACCGATCAAGGCGCTTATAGAGCAGCGATGGGGAAGTTATGCTAATTGGGAAAAAGAATTTGCGGCTCTTGGAGTGGCGTCACGAGGCTGGGTGATATTAAGCCTCGACTTAAATAATCCTTCGGGCCTAGACAACATGATCTGTGATGCCCATAACCAAGGTGGGATATGGAATAACGGCAGTTTGCTCGTTATGGATGTTTATGAACATGCTTACTTTATTGATTATGCGACAGCTCGCAAAGACTATATCACCGCATTTATGAAGAACATTGATTGGCAAGTAGTTAATGACCGTTTGCCAAAATGGGCAATTGAAAAATACACTAAATAGGAGAATCTATGTTAAAACTAAACCAACCAGCTCCAGACTTTAAGCAACCAGCCTACATTAAAGGCCAGCCTGACGATTACAAAGAGCTTTCATTGGCTGATTATAAAGGGAAGTGGGTAGTGCTGTTTTTTTACCCAAGAGATTTTACATTTGTTTGTCCCACTGAGATTCGTGGATTTGCTAAGCAATATGATGAATTTAAAAAATTAGGAGTTGAAATCCTAGCTGCGTCAACTGATAGCGTTTATTCACACAAGGCTTGGTTTGAGCGAGATTTAGCCGAGGTAAGCTTTCCGGTTCTAGCTGATACTGCTCACACGTTGTCACGTGATTACGAAGTACTTAATGAAGAAAATGGTGAGGCAGAGCGCGGCTTATTTATTATTGATCCTGATGGGCAAATTAGGTACATTGTGATATCCGATGCCAATGTAGGACGTAGTGTGCATGAGACTATGCGGGTTGTGCAGGCGCTTCAATCGGGTGGGTTATGCCCAATGGACTGGGAACCAGGCCAGGGGCATATTAAAAAGAGCTAATGGATCCATATTCAAAACTCACAGGAAATACTCCAACAACTCAGCCGGGCGGCATCAATACACCTCCACCCGTACCGCCGGGCGTGTCTTCGCAGGATAAGTACAAGAAGACAAAGCAACGACTTTGGATTGTTAGTGGAGTGGCAGTTGTATTATTAATTGCCACAGGGTTTTTGGTGTTTCGCGCAACAGTAACCACTGGCCAGCTAGATAATTCATACAACAAAGGCTTTGCGGCAGGCAAAGACGATCAGAGCAACTCGGATCAGGCCAAGATAAAAGATATTACTGAAAACCCCTATCGAAGTTACACCGGCCCAGATGCCTATGGAAATTTTGTTTTGTACTTTCCTCGTAATTGGAGCTTTGTTGTTACAACATTGCAGCCTGACTTTACCAGCTTAGCAAGTCCTGATTATGTTAATAGTTCAAGCGATAAACAAGCTTTTCGTTTTACTATCAGAACAGGTAAGTATGGCGATGCTAAATCTAAGTATGATGCATTAGTCCGAAATTCTAAAAAACAGCTAGTAAGTAAAGAAATCACCGTCTCAGGTATTAATGGTACAAGCTATACTGGCGTGCTTGATACAAAAATTACCAATGGTACAGTTGTAATTTTGCCGCTACGTGATAAAGTCGTAACGTTTCAAACAGACGATAATTCAGCATACTCTCAATACTTTACTGAAATGCTTAATAAGGTAAAAATAAATCCCTAAAGCTTGAGCTAATAGGCAAAAACCAGTAGCCTAAGATAGGAGGGATTGTATTTGAATGTCTGAGGATTTCGGAAGTCTTGCTGTTATGATTCTCCACCAGCTTGGCAGTAGCTTGGTGGCAGCTCAGGGTTATGGCGAAATGCTTGAAGCAAAAAGTAATGCTGCCGCTTTAGTGCCGCTTCAATTGTCATTATCGCGGGCTAAGGTGTTGTTACAGAGCCTTGAGAGTTACCGCTATTTGACGAGCGAGAGGCAACTTAGTTTGCAGCCGGTGCAGCTTGATGCGTTATTAAAAAAGCAGTTACGAGAGCTCAAGTCACTTTTAGATGAACATCATGTTGAAATCATATGCACACGTGTTTATCAACTTCCATCAATTGCCGCTGATCCAGATTATGTATCAGAGCTTCTTAAATTAGTTTTTTACTTTTTTCTACTTCTTCCGAACCCTAAAATATCGGTAACAATACAACTTGTGGTCAAAAAAGACGTAATTTTATTGCAGCTTAGTTCGCCAGCGCTAAGTTTTGAAGATCAAAGCTTAATCCTTAAAAAAACAAAAACAAATTCGCCAAATCATTTAAACCCGCATAGTGCTACCGAAGCTATTATCTTGCTACTAACGCTCTTGGGTAAAAAATCCAATATTCAATTTAGTTTTTTGCGAGGTAAATTAACCCTAGCTTTTCAAAGATCATCACAACTAGCATTAGAGATTAACCATGACTAAAGCCCATCCCAAGCCATATATTATAATCGTGGAAGACGATAGCTTACTCGCTCAAATGTATAGTATGCATTTAAGTAAAGCTGGCTTTCAAGTTGTGCACGCTCAGGATGCAAAGTCATTTTGGAAGTTGGCAAACCGCAAGCGACCATCCTTAATTTTGCTTGATATATTACTGCCCCAAGTCAATGGTCTGCAGGTGCTAAAAGACATTCGAAAGCGACGTAATTGGGATAGTGTTTCTGTTATTGTTTTAACTAATTTGAATCGAGTGGAAACCGATCTAACTCCCGAATTAGCGGATCTATTAGGGGTTAGCGCCTATTTACTAAAGTCGCAAACCTCCCCTCAACAACTTATTGAGTGGGTCAAGCGGGCACTGGTGTCGTGAACTACTATCAAACAGAGGGGCTGGTGTTGCGTCGGCATAATATTGGTGAAGCAGATCGCATTATTGTATTTTACACACGTGATTATGGAAAAATGAGTGCTAAAGCTCGTGGAGTTCGTAAGATTAAAAGCAAACTAGCTGGCAGTCTTGAGCCATTCGTTGAGTCAGAAATTCGTTTTGCTAAAGGAAAATCACTCGACACGATAATCGGTGTAACCCCGCACCATCTTTATAAAATTCCGACACAAGATATTTCAGATCTAGCAATAGCGTTGCTATTACTTGAGATAATTGAGCGTTTAACGGCGGAACAACAGCCTAATAAACAGGTTTATGAGCTCCTCAATGAAAGTTTACAAGGCCTAGAGAAGAAAATTCCTCCTGAAGTAGTGAGGCAATATTTTAGTTTCAAGTTACTTGAAGAGCTCGGATATCTACCAGAAATACCAGTAAGCGAAGGTCGGGGTATGTGGCTTGATTTGGAACACGGCCAATTTAATCATGACAAAAAACCACTACCTCACGCGCGTATTACTCCCACCATGCTAAAACTCTGGCGATTATGTCAGATCGGTACACTATCCGACATAGCTCGAGTACGTGACATTCAAACAATAAGTGATTCAGCGCAAAAAGTGCTTGATTTGTTTTATCAGTACCGCTTTGACCTTAAGTTTCGCTCTATAAATTTTATTCGGTAGCCCAATTTAGGCTAAGTATCGTATAATGACTGTATTATGTCTGCTCAACTCTCGATGGAAGAACTAGTTAGCTTCGCAAAACGGCGCGGCTTTGTTTTTCAATCATCAGAAATCTATGGTGGGATCGCTGGTTTCTGGGATTTTGGCCCACTTGGAGTAGAACTTGTTAATAATATTAAGATGAGCTGGTGGCAGCATTTTGTATACAAACGCGGTGATATGGTAGGGCTTGATAGCGCAATTATTCAAAATCCTAAATTATGGGAAGCTTCAGGTCACACAAAAAAATTTGTAGATCCAATGGTAGACGATAAAGTTACTAAGAAACGTTATCGAGCCGATCATCTGGCAGGGATTGAGACCAGTGATCTAGAATCTCTTAAAAAGGCTCTTGAGGGGGTAAAAAGTCCCGACGGGAATCCGCTAACGGATCCAAAGCTGTTTAATCTAATGTTTAGTACAAAAGTTGGACCGATCGAGGATGAATCTGCTAGTGCATATTTGCGTCCAGAAACCGCTGGAGGAATTTTTGTGAACTTCAAGAACGTTATGGACACAATGCGTGTACATTTGCCGTTTGGAATTGCGCAAATCGGAAAAAGTTTTCGTAATGAAATAACGCCTGGCGATTTTATCTTCCGTGTTCGTGAATTTGAGATTGCAGAGTTTGAG
Organism: uncultured Candidatus Saccharibacteria bacterium; assembly: GCA_964524615.1. Taxonomy (GTDB): domain Bacteria; phylum Patescibacteriota; class Saccharimonadia; order CAILAD01; family JBBSBN01; genus CAZGCZ01. The sequence continues at coordinate 304 of CAZGCZ010000117.1, read as the reverse complement.
TATTTTACTTTTCCTGAAGATGCCGCTAAGCATTTTACTGAGCTTCTTAAGACGCAATATGATTGGTTTGCGCAACTTGGTTTACCAAAAGCCAGTTTGCATGATAACGAAAAAGGGGAAGGCGATCGAGCTCACTATTCAGACAGAACTATCGATATAGAATTTGATTTTCCCTTCGGGCAACGTGAGATAGCTGCTATTGCCAACCGTACTGATTATGATTTACAGCAGCACATGAAGCACAGTGGTCGTGATTTAAGTTACTACGATGAAGCGAGCGGTCAGAGAGTAGTACCATATGTAA
>CAZGCZ010000116.1:0-4206 GCA_964524615.1 uncultured Candidatus Saccharibacteria bacterium | reverse complement strand
GATACCGATTTCTGGAGTGTTACTTCAATTGTGGAAGATGGACATCAGTTTTGGCGCACTTATTTTACTTACGACGGCGACCACACTGTAGACCCGCTTTACGTGCCAATTTATCAGGATGCTGTTCTTTCAAATACATTTTGGAGAAGTATGAAAGCTCAGTTTTATCAGATGCGTCGTTGGGCTTATGGGGTGAGCGACTTTCCTTATATCATGCAAAATTTTGCCAAGAATAAGAAAATTAAAGTATCAACCAAGATTTTAGAAACCTGGCGGCATTTCGAGGGTCATTTCTCCTGGGCAACTGCGCCGCTGATTTTAACAGTAGTAGCCTGGATGCCACTTTATCTTAATCACGATTTTTCTAATCACGTATTAGCTCACGAATTACCAGTTTATGTGAGTTGGATTATGACATTTGCCACGCTGGGAATTTTTGTCATGGTGTGGGTTAGCTTGCTAATCTTACCGCCACGCCCAGCTCGCTATCATCGCCTCAAATACATAGCGCTTTTGCTACAATGGATTCTAGCACCAGTCGTAGCAATCATTTTCGGGGCATTTGCCTCAATTAATGCTCAAACCAGATTGATGCTCGGTAAGCGCTTAGAAGTCTTTAATGTGACAGAGAAAGTAGTTAAAAAGTGAATTATGTAGCGGCCTTTATACTCAGTTTTGTTTTGTCGTTAGCTTTAGTACCCCTTGTGCGTAAGCTAGCATTTCGTATTGGCGCAATCGACAAACCCGTTCCAAATAGTCGAAAGAAGCATACAAAAACTATGGCCCGAGCTGGGGGACTAGCGCTCTACACCAGCTTTTTTGTAACCTGTTTTATTTTTTTGCCTACTTTTTCCATTCAATTTTGGGGATTAGTAGCTGCAGCTACATTTGTTCTTATGATTGGCCTGATTGACGATGTAAAATCACAAAGCCCTTGGGTCAAGCTAGCTGTACAGGTATTAGCGGCACTGATTGCAATTGCAGCAGGAATAAAAATTGGGGTGGTGAGTAATCTTTCGGGTGGCTTTATAGATTTAAGCTCCATGACCAAAACACTTTCACTTGGTCCGCTAAGCATTAGTTTATCCATGATAGCTTCGACTTTAAGCTTGCTTTGGCTGGTCGGTATGACAAATACTGTGAATTTTCTTGATGGGCTTGATGGGCTAGCTACTGGTGTTGTGGGTATAGCTGCTTCAGTAATGTTTATTCTGTCGGTTAGTTCTAAAGTCAATCAACCGTACACTGCTATTTTGGCAATTGCTTTAGCTGGAGCTTGTTTTGGCTTTCTATGGCATAACTTTCATCCGGCATCCATTTTTATTGGTGACTCAGGGGCTTACTTTTTGGGTATGACCCTAGGGATTCTCGCGATTATTTCAGGTGCTAAACTAGCCACCGCCTTTTTGGTCCTCGGGCTCCCTATACTCGATGCCGTTTGGGCTATTATCCGCCGCACGATTAGTGGGAAGTCGCCGTTTTCAGCTGATAGGGGCCATATTCACTATATGTTAATTGATGCTGGGCTTAGTCAAAAGCAGACTGTGCTGTTAATTTACGCATTCTCCATAGCTTTTGGTGCAGTTGCTCTGGTTGGCGACACACAAGAAAAATTAATTGCTATGATCGTGCTATTAGCTCTCACAGCGGTTCTTTTGACTGTTTTGCACACTCAGCACGCAAGAACCACCAAAGCAGCTCGTAAACAAGCGCATTGACTTTTAGCACATTTTTCTGTAACCTAAAGCTCAAGAGGGAGCAAATTACACCTTGAACGCTCGCAGCTTTCAGCATCTTATCAAAAACTTACAGTTGTTCTATAAGTGCCCCATGTGTAGCGCTAGCTATCGGCACGATGACATCAAATTTTTAGGACAGGTAGACAATCACTGTTTTATGCAGCTCAACTGCCACAGTTGTTCTGTACCAGTATTGGCCACTGTCTTTTTGAGTGATAAAGATGGAGAACAGTTTAAGCCTGCCCAGATCCGAAGTCGTCGTTTGACCGATTTAAAGCCACGAGAAAAAGCTCGCTTTATGGCTAAAGGCGGCATTGAAAGCACGGAAATCGCTGATTTCCACCTATTTTTGAGCACATATAAGGGTAATCTGACTCGATTAACTCGATAATTTAGAAGAAGATATTATGGAAAAACTAGTCATACAAGCTAGCCCACGCAATAGCGTGGGTAAAAAAGTTAAAGCACTGCGCCGCGCTGGCAAACTGCCTGCTGTTCTGTATGGCCATGGTTTAGATACACAAAGCTTAGAGTTAAACGCGCACGACTTTAATAAAATTTACGAGTCTGCAGGTCAAAATACTATTCTTGATCTTAAGATTGAAGGTGGAGACAGCTTCAATGTCCTTATCCATGATATTAGCCGCGATGCTGTTAGTGATCAATTGCTTCATGCTGATCTTTACCGGGTTAAGATGGATGAAGAGATTCGTACTAATGTGCCACTTCACTTTACAGGGGAGTCAACGGCTGTTTTTCAAGATGGCGGTAGCTTACTGACCAACCTTGAAGAGCTGGAAATTGAGACCTTGCCAGCCAAATTACCTGCAAATATTGAAGTAGACATATCAGTGCTTGATGATTTTGAAAAAACTATTACCGTTGCTGATATCAAAGCTCCTGAAGGAGTTGAAATACTTAACGAGCAAGATGAACTGATTGCTAAAGTTGAACCTCCAAGATCTGACGAAGAGTTAGCTGAGCTAGACAGTGAAATTGTTGAGGAAATCCCTGTTGAAGCTCAAGAAGACGTTGAAGGCGAAGAAGGTGATGATGACACCAAAGAATCATCTGAGCCTAAAGAAGAATCTACTCCAAACGAATAAATATATAACTCAATATTTACTGAAATGGCCATGCGAAAGCATGGTTTTTCAGTGAGAGTACTTTTTGAGGGCTGTTTTCAGGTTTAATTGAGAATCAAGCGGTTGGTACTGTGCCATATATTGTAAAAAAGCCGCAGTGCTAATTGGGCGCAATGTTTGAAGCACGACCTTTATTAAAGTGGCTTTTTCAATGTGAATAGTCGGTTGACGTAAGAGCTTAGCCTCAATTGTATCAATACAATCATCCAGGTAACGTAATTGAGATGCTTGATCCTTAAAAGAACCTAACACACTCTGATAAAGTCGCGCGCGTACATAAGGATGACCATTAATCTGCAAAAAACTCAAGTCGGGTCGTTCATAAGTGGTAAAGGTATGTTCGCACTCTAAACAACGTCGTCTTCGCCAGACCTGATTGGCGGCTTTTGTCTGTCGACTATTATAAACTTCAGTGTGATCACTCATGCAAAATGGACAAATCATGACTATATATTGTCATGTAACTATAAAAAAATCCAGTGGAAAAGCTTTTAGAATGGGGGATAAACTACTTGCATTTGTACGTATTTTGTTCGTAAAATAAGGTTATGAATTGGAATGCAAATGCTTGAGCAAATGCTTTTAGCTCAACGGCCGATCGAGGCAAGTACCATGTTTATTGATATGGACAGCTTCTTTGCATCTGTTGAGCAGCAATATAACCCTGCGCTACGCGGTAATCCCGTGGGAGTTTGTCCTTGTTTGGGGCCAGGCTGTATTATCGTAGCCGCTTCAATTGAGGCTAAGCGGCTTGGTATCAAATTAGGTACAACCGTGCGCGAAGCTCGTCAAATTTGTCCTGACATTGCCTTGATTTCAGATAGCCCAACCAGTTATCGTGAGGTTCATCACCAGATCATGGAAATTCTTGATAATACGCCTTGCTTGGTCCGTCCTACAAGCATCGATGAAGCTTGGCTAAAGATCCCGTCCTATTTGGTAGGTAGCGCTAATGCGCACCAGATGGCAGCTTCAATTAAGGTCGATATTCGAGCCAAGGTAGGCAAGTATATCGGTGCTTCAATCGGGATTGCTCCAAATATCTGGCTTGCCAAAATGGCGGCTACTGCCGATAAGCCAAATGGCTTAGTTGAACTTAAATTATCAGATCTAGAAGACTTTTACGCTAGTCTTGTTCTAACTGATTTAAATGGCATCTCATGGCGGCTAGCCCGTCAATGTTATCGGCTAGGAATCAATACGCCACTAGAGCTTTACCAAGCTCCATATAGTTTGTTACGCCGAGCCTGGGGCGTTAACGGGGTAAAGTGCTACTTACGTTTACGTGGCTATGAGGTAGACATTACGTCTATTCGCGCGCA
>CAZGCZ010000115.1:0-1624 GCA_964524615.1 uncultured Candidatus Saccharibacteria bacterium | reverse complement strand
GTGAAGGGCTGGGTGCCAATATTTCCGAAGTGGCTGTCGGTATGGGCTATGACCCGCGTATCGGCAAATCATTTCTTGATGCTGGTCTTGGATGGGGTGGATCATGCTTTCCGAAAGATGTAAAAGCACTTGTTCATATGGCTGAAGCTAAAAAAACTCATCCGCAACTTTTAAAGTCAGTAGTTGATATTAATGTTGATCGAGCAGCAAAAGCAACAAAGGCTATGCAAAAAATGCTTGGCAGCAGCGTTCGTGGCAAGTCCATAGGACTGCTAGGACTAGCGTTCAAGCCAAATACTGATGATATGCGCGAAGCTGTTTCAATTAAGATTGTAAAGCTGCTTGAAAAAGCCGGAGCTAAAGTTTACGGTTATGACCCCGTTGCTACCAAACAGGCAGTTAAGATTATGCCAAAAATTACAATTTGCAAAAATCCCTATGATCTCGCTCGCAAAGTTGATGGCATTATTATTGTTACCGAATGGAATGAATTTAAACAACTTGATATGCAAAAACTAAAAGCAGCCATGAAACAACCTAATATTTTTGACGGTCGCAATATATATGACCCAGAGTACATGAAAAATAGCGGGTTTGTTTATCAAAGCATCGGCAGACAGTCTTGAAAAAACTTCTAATTGGGTGGAAATCAGCTAGAGAAAGTTTTGCACGACATAAAACAGTTTTTGTTCTTGTCGGACTAGTCGTAATATCAGTTGCTGTTATTTTTATAACTCGCCCATCTTTTGCCACGCAGCCGCTCGGATTTGATGAGGGGTTTAATCTACAAGCTCCTTACAACTTGGTCAAGGAGGGCACCTACGCGTCTTTTGGGGCGGTTTATAATGGCGTTAATAAAGTCTTTGATCCATATTTAACTACAGGCCCAACTGTATCCTTACCGATTGCAGCAGTCTACAAGGTTTTTGGCATTGGTGTTCTTCAGGCTCGTTTCGTGATGTTGGCTTTTTATTTACTGGTTTTATTCTTGGCAACTTGGTATGCCTATGTGAGAACTCGATCTGGCTGGGCATTGCTTGTCCCTCTGTCATTACTGCTAGTGGTAAGTTCGGGTATTTTTTTTCGCATTGAAGTTTTAGGCGAGTTTCCTGCCATTGCAATGGGTTTGGCGTCGCTTTATTTCTGGCAGAAAAAACGATATGTCGAATCAGGAATATTTGCGGCTTTGGCATTTTTAGCAAAGTTTATTATGCTATTTTTTGTGCCGGCGGCAATTATCGTATTTGCCGCGCAGTTGCTTCGGCACTGGCCGAACAAAACGGCAATTAAAGACGCTTGCCGCTGGGGAGTAGGGGCACTAATCCCTATTGTTTTGTGGGAAGTATTTCGCTTCATCCAGCTGGGTAGTCACCCCAGGGCTTATTTGCATAATTGGCATGAGTTTATTAACTATTTTAAGGTTAATGGCAGCGGCTTAGCACCAAACGGCACAGAGCAGACTATTCTTCATAAACTTAGTCTGGTTACTAATAATTTTAATGTACGCCCAGCAGCACTTTGGTTCGTAGTTATTGCAGTAGTTGGTTATCTTTTTGTCAGATATTGGAAAAAATTAATTGTACTTTGCAAAAGTGAGGCCTATGGCTTACTGTTTGTGTTTTTA
>CAZGCZ010000114.1:0-2249 GCA_964524615.1 uncultured Candidatus Saccharibacteria bacterium | reverse complement strand
TTACCAAAGAAGGAAATGTGGCAGGCCCGCGCTTACTCGAACATTTGGTTGACACCGTTTTATACCTAGAAGGTGAGCGGAGCGGCGGTTTTAAAGTTTTGCGCTCTGTTAAAAACCGTTTTGGTTCAACCGCTGAAGTTGGTATTTTTGAAATGAGCGAATCTGGTTTGACCGAAGTTGCAAATCCATCAGCTTATCTTTTGCGAGAACGGCAAAGTGTAGCAGGCAGTATAGTACTTGCTACGATGGAAGGCACGAGACCCTTATTAGTAGAGGTTCAAGCCTTAGTAAGCCCTAGCGTATTTGGTTTTCCAAAACGAACTGCGAATGGCGTTGATTTAAACCGTTTGCAATTACTAGCAGCTGTGGCTTCAAAACGGGGCAGTCTCAACTTGAGCGACAAAGATATATATGTTAATATAGTCGGCGGACTCAAAATAACTGAGCCCGCAGTCGACATAGCAATCATTTTGGCAATTGCCACAAGCGTCAAAAATATTACCCCTCCTTCAAGCTTAGTAGCTTTTGGAGAAGTCGGTTTATCTGGTGAGATCCGATCAGTCGGCCACGCAGAACGGCGTATTTCCGAGGCTAAAAGAATGGGTTTTAAAACTATTCTAGGGCCGGCCACTGTCAAAGAAAAAATAGCTTTCAAGCCAAAGACAATTATTGATGCTATCAAGCTAGTCGAATAATTTAAGAAAGGAATTTATGACTATACTTATTTTTGTTTTAGTTATTGTATCGGTTTTTTTGGCAGGCTTAGTATTAGCATTAATCACCCAAAATCAACGTATTATGCAATTTATTTCTAGATCGCGCGACACTAGTCCCAAAAAGAGTACAGCTCCAACTGTCAAAAGCACTAACCGAATTATGGTTGATACCTCGGTCATAATCGATGGTCGAATCGGCGATATTGTAGAGACAGGATTTATAACAGGCACTATGTATGTGCCGCGATTTGTATTAGCGGAGCTTCAAAATATTGCCGACTCCGAAGACCAGATGCGGCGTGCACGGGGACGCCGAGGTTTGGAAGTGCTTAACGGCATGCGCTCAAGTAATCGAGTTACTGTTGAAATTCTTGAGCATGATCCTGCTGAAATTAAAGAAGTCGATGCCAAACTCGTAGCGGTTGCTAAGAAATACGATGCCGCAATTTTAACTACAGATTATAATCTTAACCGCGTTGCCACTATCGAAAAAGTTTTAGTTTTGAATATCAATGAATTAGCTAACGCTATTAAGCCAGTGGTGCTTCCTGGCGAGGAAATGCTAGTAAAAATTGTGCAAGCAGGGAAAGAAAAACATCAAGGCGTTGGTTACTTACAGGATGGCACTATGATAGTTGTAGAGAACGGGGATAAGTTAATAGGTCAAGAAATCCCTGTTGAAGTAACCAGGATATTTCAAACTGTGGCTGGCAAGATGATTTTCGCAGTACAAAAAAATGGCAAGCCCGCTTCTAATACAAATCGCCATCAAGCTAACAACAGATCAAACCAGAAATTACCTCGTAATCATCTTTCAGCTCAAAATAAGCATTAGCGCGAAGGCCTAGAACAATTTATAATTGATTGAGGTAAACTCAAGGCCTTAATCGTGCGTTATAGTTATCATTGGCATCTCAAACAACACCGTGAAAACCCCACGCGACACCTACATCATCGCTTAGTTGCGCTTGCGCTTATTTTGGCTTTAATCGCCGTATTTGCAGTACTATCGCACCTTCATGCACTCAATTACGGTAGCTTTTATTCTGGTTTTGCAATCAGTTTAACTCGTGTGGTTATTGCATACTTTATATCAGTGATAATTGGTGTTGTGTTAGCGTTGCTCGCAACGCGTAATCAAGCCTTTGAGAACATTCTCATACCAATTTTTGACGTTGCCCAAAGCTTTCCAAGCTTAGCCCTTATTCCTTTACTCGTAAGTGTTTTTGGACATAACGGCATTGCGGTTGTCATTATATTACTTACTGTTATGATTTGGCCGATTACCCTTAATATTATTGGTTACCTTAAAACCGAACGCCAGGATTTGTCTGAAGCAGCTTCAATTTACGGTGCCAAAGGCACAAAAAAATTACTTTACTTTACTTTGCCGGCACTTTTACCGCCATTGCTTAATGGTTCTATTGTGGCTTGGGGAGAGGCCTGGGACTCTTTGGTCGGTGCAGAAATAATTTCATCGGTTCGTGGCGTGGGCACATATCTTGGTTCAGTCTCGGGTAGTCATGAGCCAAG
>CAZGCZ010000113.1:0-2729 GCA_964524615.1 uncultured Candidatus Saccharibacteria bacterium | reverse complement strand
TGGTATAATGCCAATATGAAACTCAAAGCTGCTTCAGGCTTCGCTTGCTATGTCACAAATCTGGACAAAACTGCAGAATTTTATGAAAAATTAGGGCTGCAGGTCAAATCTCGTACTAAGGATCGCATAATTATTTATCTTAATTGGTATCGCATAGATTTTGTGTTAACTGAGAAAGAAAACGATTCTGGCGTTCAAAAAGAAGCCAATTCAAAAGACAAAGGTGCGGGAGTGTTTCTGTATTTCAGTGTTGATAATGTCGATGAGGCTTACAAAGAGGCTGTATCGCTTGGGTTAAAGCCAATTAGTGAACCTAAAGATATGTCATGGGGCAACAGAGAATTTATATTACGCGACCCTGACGGCTATAAAATTGTGCTGTTTAAAAGGAAAGTTGCCAAGAATCCGACAGATTAATAATTGCCGGAGGGCCACCGTAGTAGCTATCGCAACTAAATTTCAGGAATGAGGGCATACATAGGTTTTCCAGGCAGTCTTTTTCTAAAACCAGATTTTGCTTCATTAATATCATTATTCAATGGTAAGTTAATCCAAGGATCCATCCATTTACCCTTATATCTATTTAAATAATGCCCGGTATTATATTGTTTGGACCTACGAATTAAAACAATTGTTCCGTCTTTATAAATTGCCTTTCGTAACTTATCGTTAACATACCTAGATGTATATTGATGTCCTGAATTATTAAGTGCTGCAGCGAAGTCTTTTACCCAAAATCTATTACTATTTGCTTGTTTTGAGCCAAGTATGGCGGCAGCTTCTTTATATTTAATGTTTAATGCGAATGCAAAGCACGCAATGCCACAACCATAATCAAATTCTTGAGTGATACTTTTTCTCATATCAAAAGTGTAGAATTTATAATTTTATATACAAGCCCAATAAAAAAACTCCATAAAAATAAGGAGCTTAAGTATAGCCGATATGGAGGGCCGTGAGGGACTCGAACCCTCAACCAATTGCTTAAGAGGCAACTGCTCTGCCATTGAGCTAACGGCCCATATGCTTCACATCTTGTTATACCACACAAATTTGCCACGAACTACAAAGAAAAAGAGTGCAGTAATTGGTATCACCGCACTCATGCTATTTCGTTGGAACGGAATCGCTCGGCAAACATCACACCTTTGTAGTTGATGTGGTAGCGGCTGCCAAGTGAGTCATCATCAAGCATTTGCCTGCTCTTGAGCGTATACATGAACGCTGCAGCCTGGTTTGGCATCCAATCAAGAGCATTGGCCAGTTCACCCTCGGTAAAGCTTGGAGTAGTACTCACCCAGTCCATTGCCCGTCTGTACTGCGGCTTTTTTGACATCCAATGGAAGAGATATCCATCCGGACCGAGTTTGTGCTCCATGTAAACCTGGTAAGCCCGAAAGCCGATAAAAAAGACGATCAAGCCCAAGATGGCAAGACAAGGCATCAAGAGCATGGCCACACCAGTGGCTGTTAAACCTCCGAGACCAAGCCCAAATGCGAATTCTCTTGCTACAATCCAGAGCGCAGCGAAGATCCAATAGATCCAGATGCCGTGCTCGATACCGCGTACCGGACCCGAAAGTGGCCCAGTAAAGAGTAGATGCCGGATGACAATTGGCATCAGTGCCAGAGCGGCCAGTATCAGGCTCACCGAGGTGCCGTATATCGCCGAGGCAATCACGAGAGCGAGGAATGTGCCGAGTGACACACTGTCGCTAAACAACCTTTTGTTGTGTTCAGTCCACGAAATCAAGGTACCCCCTCAGGGTAAAATCCGAGCGAAGTGAGAATTACTATACCATAATTTGTATAAAATAAAAAGACCTTTGTAGGTCCTTATGGTACGCCCTGAGGGATTCGAACCCCCGACCTTCTGGTCCGAAGCCAGACGCTCTAATCCGCTGAGCTAAGGGCGCGCTAAAAAGCTTTGCTATTTTATCATTTTTCAGATACGATTGAAAGATTGAAGGAGTATTTTATGCACACAACTCTCTCAACCGGTTGGTGGGTAGCTATCGCAATTGCGGTGTTATGGACTCTGCCATGGAAATTGGTGGCAATTTATAAGGCTGCTCGAAATGGTCATAAGTGGTGGTTTGTAGTACTTTTCTTGGTTAATACACTCGCAATTTTGGATATTTGTTATATTTTCCTCGTTGACGGTACTAGCCGAAAAAAGTCATAATTTCGACGGCGGGGTGTGGCGCAGCTGGCAGCGCGCAGCGTTCGGGACGCTGAGGTCGCCGGTTCAAGTCCGGCCACCCCGACCATTGCATTTTTATGTGTATAATTGACACATGACAATTGTTATTGCTCTAATTTTTGCAGTCGGCCTTAATCTGGCAATGTTTATTCCAGCTTATATTTATAAAACTGACAAACTAACTGATTTATCATATGCATTAACTTTTATTGGTTTGGCTTTGTTCGGGTTTATAACAAGTGATAAAACTGCATTACATACATTGCTTCTTATTTTAGTATTGCTTTGGGCTTTTCGTTTAGGCGGCTTTCTATTTATAAGAATACAAAAAATAAAACGCGATAAGCGATTTGATGGTGTGAGAGAAGATTTTGTAAGATTTTTGCGGTTTTGGTTGGCGCAGGGAATAAGTGTGACACTTATTTTATTACCATCATTGTTTGCTTGGCAGCAAAAAAATGCTTCAATAACAAAGTTTACGTTACTAGGGACCTTCATCTTTGCTATTGGGCTGATAATTGAAGCA
>CAZGCZ010000112.1:0-5171 GCA_964524615.1 uncultured Candidatus Saccharibacteria bacterium | reverse complement strand
ATCCAAGCACTGAGCAAATTTGGCAATTAGCACGGCGCGAAGGAGCTCATTCACTTTTTGAAGATGGTCTTGATAAAGTCAAAGCAGGACGAACAACTCTTGAGGAATTGATGCGTGTAGCGGAGCCTAAATAATGCAGCCGGAGCCTCAGCCACAAATTCAGCCACATCCGCAACACCCTTTACCAAAAACCGATGTCATGCCGCCGCGCCCTCAAACTGCCACACCAGTTTCGCAGCCGCATATGGAGCACTTTGCACACAATCCTGTTACTCCTTCGCGGCCTCAGGTTGCTACGCCAACCGCAGCGCCTGCTCATCCTCAAGCTGAGCATGCCATACCCCCAGGAGCTCATCCTCAACAACCCGACAAAAAACAGCAAGCACAAGCAGCTAAGCAGGCAAAGTCTCAAAAAAAAGTTAAGAAAAGTTTGTCGCGTAGTGCGGCCAGCCGTGATGCCAAAGAATATTTTGTAGAAAACTTAAGTATGCTTCTCTCCACGGAAGTTACCGTTGGTGATGCCATTGCTACTATTAGTAAAGAAATGCCTTCAAAGAAGGTCAAAAAGGCTTTGGAAGAAATGGTGGCAAAAATTGATGAAGGCATGCCATTTTGGAAGGCGTTAGATGAAACTGGTCTTTTAACAAACTCTGCTATTGCTCTTATTAAAATTGGTGAAGAATCTGGTCGCTTGCCGGATAACCTCAAAGTAGTAGCGGAGCAGATGCATAAAACCAATATGCTGGCTGCCAAAATCAAATCGGCCATGCTATATCCAGCTTTTTTGATTGGCTTACTATTTGTGGTTGGTAGTGGTGTTGGTTTGTTTTTGCTGCCGCGACTGGCAGACATATTTAAAGGACTTAATGCCAAACTTGGTTTGATGACTAGAGTGCTAATATCGTTTGGGACATTTTGGGGGAAGTGGGGAATATTAATTACTGCAGCTGGTGTAGTTTTTGTAATAATTTTGGTATTTATTATTCGTAGCAGTAAACCTCTTAGATCTGCCAGCGAGCATATCTTATTTATTATCCCCGGAGTAAAGCCGCTGTTATTTGAATCTGAAATTGCACGGTTTGGTTTTATTTTAGGATCCCTTTTGAATGCCGGCCTGCCTGTTACTGACGCGTTAGGGTCATTAGCTGACTCAATGGCGACCAAACGATATCGCGATGTTGCAGCTTATATTAAGGTTAGCGTCGAGCAGGGCAATTCTTTTGCAAAGGCACTTGATGGGATGAAGCATAAAGAATATATCCCTGGACCAATTCGACAGCTGATTGTTAGTGCTGAAAAAACTGGCACTCTGGCTGATACGCTTATTAAAGCCGGTGCAATTTATGAAGACAAGGCAGATATTACGGCCCGAAATCTTGAAACCCTTTTAGAGCCGATTATTCTTGTGATTATTGCCGTGGCAGTTTTGATGGTAGCGTTGGCGGTGATTTTACCAATTTACAGCTTAGTTGGCGGGCTTAACTCCAAATGAGAATTTTATGATCACTCTCAGACACGGTTTTTCTTTGATTGAAGTTACTATCGTAGTGGCAATTTTGGGTTTGGTCGTGGCGATTGGCGCACCGATTTATGGAACATTTCTCGCAAAAAATGACCTGACTCTAGCAGGCAATGCCCTAGCCCTTGATATATATCGAGCTCAAACACTCAGCCGCGACGAAGCTCGTGATGACACGTGGGGAGTACATATCCAATCTGGCAGCATCACCCTTTTCAAGGGCGCTAGCTGGGCTACGCGCACCGCAGCTTTTGATGAAGTTTATACGTTGCAAAATACCGTTACCCCATCTGGCACCACTGATTACCTGTTTAGCAAACAAACTGGATTACCAACTGCGGCAGGTACAACGACGCTCAGTTCAACGACTAACAGTACAATCAATGTAGTGGTTAATAGTAAAGGTATGGTCGAATACTAATGAAAAAAGATCGTAAACCAAAAGGGTTTTCATTAGTAGAGATTTTGCTTGCAGTAGCTGTTTTTGGCATGATTTCACTTATCATGATCACAGCTTTTATTTATGGTCGCCAAGCGACGGCAATTTCGGTTGATCGTACGCGTGCAGCCCAGCTAGCTGATGAAGGGCTAGAGGCGGTTCGCAATATTGCTAATCCAACATATTCTAATCTTTCTAATTATACGAATGGCACCGTCTATTATCTTTCAACAAGCGCTAATCAATGGCAGCTCACCACGACGCCAGTAACAATTGATGGGACATTTACTCGCAATGTGGTGTTTTCTGATGGTCCCTCAGGAACGAGAATTGCTACAATAACTGTTGCCTGGCAGCAGACGTTGCAACGTACAGGACTTGTTACGCTCAAAGGTTATTTTGCTAATTGGCGTCAATCAACCGCACCAGCTAATAAAATTGGGATTATTGTCTATGCAAATGGCGGTACGACAACGGACGCTATGTCGTATAAGCTTTTGCAGAGCAGCGGTGTCTGGTCGGCTGCAACTGCAATGCCAGACGTTGATACTAGCTCAACTAATAAAGTTGCGCGATCAGTAAAATTATATTCAGCTCAAACTGGTTCTACAAAGGTCGTAATGAGCCGGCATTTTAATGGCACATCTCAGTTTGTCTATGCCAGTGTTTGGAATGGCACGAGCTGGGGTAATACTCAGCTGCTTGGCACAATTAATTCATCGGGTGATCTTGATATTGGTAATTATGGCGGTGCATTTTTGGCAAACGGTACTTTTGTAGGAGTTTATTCTGACGGCACAAACACACCAAAGTATCGAACGTTTAACGGTACCTCTTGGAGTGCTCAAGCAAGTCTTCCAGCCATTGGCAATAACAGTAGCTTTATAACCAATATGGCCATACGTGCCCGCCCAAGTACGAATGAAGCCATGGTAATATTCCTAAGCAATAATGCGGATGTAACAACGAGCTATTTTGCGAATAATACTTGGTCGCCAATCACTTTACATACAACTTCAGCAACTTCATCAGGGTCAAAATTAGTAGATGTAGATTGGAGTCCGGTTGATAATACTCGTGCCGCAATTGTGTATGCTCAGACAGCCAACCAAAGTTCATTGACTGCTAAAATATTTACTGCCGATGGGAATGGTTCAGGAAATTTTTCATCAGCTCTTATAAGTGGGTCATCAACCTCCAGTATATTATCAACGGGAGTAGCAGCTCGTCATTCAGGGGCAGTGGAGTTTGAAGCTTGTAGTAAAAATACTAACAGTAGCCCAGACATCAATTGCTATAAGCTAACAACTGCCGGTTTTTCCACGCCCGCTAATCAATTAATAACTTCACATACTGATCCTGGAGGGCAACGAAGTTTTGATATTGATTGGAAATATCTTACAGCTAATATTGGTTTAATTGCCTATGCAGATAATAGTACTAGCGGTAAGCTCAAAACATTTAACAGCACAACTAATAGCTGGGACACCAATGCAATTTCTTTGAATAATGCTAGTGGTAATGTTCAGAAAACTCGCTTGGTTGCCAAGCCAAATAGTAATGATGCCATGGTAGTTGTTGCTGATGACAACACAAATTTATCGTCTGTCATGCTAAATGGCACAACCAACACCTTATATTCAAGCCCGACTGGCTATGCCTGGACAGTTCATAACACTAATGGCCCGACTAATAATGCCGTTTGGTTTGATTTTGCGTGGGATAACTAAGATGAAAAAACTCTCGTTACATCTAAAAAATAAAGAAGGTTTTACACTAATTGAGTTGTTATTATACATTGGGATATTCTCCATTATTATTAGCGGCATCTCGTTATTTGCCGTTACAATTTTAGCTGAACGTACCAAAAATCAGGTGATTGCAGAAGTTAATTATCAAGGGGAGGCGACTATGGATCTGATGACGCAAACAGTCCGTAGCGCAACTTCAATCACTACACCAACGCGGGGCAATAGTGGAACTAGTATGTCGTTAGTCACTTCTGTAGCTGCCAATAATCCTACAGTTTTTGATAGTTATAACGATGGCTCTGTGGTGCGTTTGCGAATATCCGAAGGTAGCCCAGCTACGGTCAACAAACTTACTAATGGCCGAGTTACGGTTAGTAGTTTGTCTTTTACTAATAGCTCCGTCACAGCCGGTACTGATTCAATAAAGATTCAATTTACATTAAGCGCCAAAACTTCAAGCGTTCGAGGCGAGTTTAATTATCAAAAAACCTTTTATGGGACTGCGACACGCCGATGAAAAAACAAGCTCACCAACCAGGTTACATTGCTCTTATCACGATTGTTATTATCGGTGCCGCCGGTATCATGATTGCATTATTTTTACTATTTACTGCACTAGCTACTAGCCAAACTAGTTTTAGCGTGATTCAGTCAGATCAAGCCAAAGGAGCTGCCAACTCTTGTGGTGAGTTGGCGTTGGCTGCATTACAGGCAAATCCAAACCTAACTACCCCGGCCAATGGGAATTCTACAATTGATGCAACCACAAAAGCGGCCTGCAGCTACTCAATTAGCGGGACAAGTCCAAACTATACAATTGTAGCTGTTGGGACCGTTGATTCATCTGGGATTAATGTAACGAGACGTGTCACGATTACTACCAATCAAGTAACTCCGCAGTTAAGTGTCAGTAGCTGGAAAGAAACACCTTAAAATAATGCTTGCAATTTTGTTATGCTTACTTTAACATTATGCTTAAGCTTTATAATTAAATAAATAGAGGGCGAATTTAATGAAAAGAATATTAAAAAAACGGGCGGGCTTCACCCTTATTGAAGTTTTGCTGGTAGTTGCAATCATTGCAATCTTAGCCGGTATTGTTATTTTAGCTATTAACCCTGGTAAACAGTTGGCTGACACACGTAACTCCAACCGTAAAGCAGATGTGAACACAATTGTGAACGCAGTCTACCAATACTCGGTCGACAACCAAGGTAACTTGCCTTCAGGTGTTACCACAACAGCAACCGACATTTGTGCTACAGGTGCAGCTTCATGTACTGGCATGGTGGATCTTACTGTCCTAACTGCCAATGGTAAGTACTTAGTTGCTATTCCAAAGGATCCAAAGACTGGTGATGCCACTGACACACACTACCAAGTGGTGAAAGATGCCAATGGACGTGTCACTGTCTCAGCTCCCGATGCTGAAAACGGCGCATCAATTAGTGTAACTCGCTAA
>CAZGCZ010000111.1:0-3730 GCA_964524615.1 uncultured Candidatus Saccharibacteria bacterium | reverse complement strand
CGAGCTTACTGCTTATAGCCTATTTGCTCAAGTGGCTTGCAGAATATATGATAGGACTTGGAGACGGATTAAAAAGACGACAAATGAAAGCCAAAGCAGCCCATATGGAACACCATTACATCGTTTGCGGACTTGGTCGGGTAGGATCACAAGTTGCCCGCGAACTTCGCGATGAAAACGTTGAGTTTATTGGTATTGATCAAGACGAAGAGCGTGTTAAAGACGCCATTGCTCACGGCTATACTGCTATTGTGGGCGACAGTACTAAGGAAGAAGTTCTGCACTCAGTCGGTATTAGTAAGGCCCGCGGTTTAATTGCTTCGTTAGGGGACGACTCGAGCAATTTATTTGTAACGCTGGCTGCTCGCCAGCTTAATCCGCAGCTTTTGATTGTAGCCAGAGCGAATCGTGAAGAGAATAAGCAACGCTTAATAAGGGCTGGAGCGGATCGCGTAGCTATGCCGTATCAAATAGGTGGCTATCACATGGCAACAATGATGATACGACCGAACGTTGTAGATTTTTTGGAGGTACTATCGACTTCTCATAAAGACGAATTGCAAATAGCTGAATTCGTTGTCTCAGAAGGTAGTCCGTTATCAGGTCATCAACTCGACTGGCTTCAGCATAATAATATTACAGCTACAGTTCTTGCTCTTAATAATCTTGATGGCACGAGCCGAGTTAATCCATCCGGACATGAAACCATTTACTCTGGAGATAAGTTAATACTAATGGGCACGCTCGCTCAACTACAGGAAGCGAGCAGTAAAATTTGATGCAAAGACAGAATAAGATTACAGTTACCGAGCATGATGAGGGTCGGCGGCTTGATGTTTTTTTGTCTCTTAATCAGTCTCAGTTAAGCCGGATGGCTTGGCAAAAAGCTGTCAAGAATAAGCAAGTATTAGTAAATAATAATCAGTCAAAAAATTCATACTTATTGCAAGCGGGTGATCTGGTTACATATGCAATTCCAGCTCAAAAAAAGCAGCCCCAGCAGACCTTAAACTTCCCAATTCTCTACAAAGATGATGATGTTATTGTTATCAATAAACCTGCCGGTGCGGTAGTATATGCTCCAAATAAAACCAGCAACAGTCCAAGCATTGTTGAAAACCTTAAAAAATTAATAAGTGATACCGGGGATCGGGCTGGAGTAGTGCATCGTCTTGATAGAGATACATCGGGCGTAATGATCTTAGCAAAAACAAGTCAGGCAAAAGAGTTTCTTAAAACGCAGTTTGCAAAGCGCAAGGTAATAAAAGAATATCGAGTGCTGGTTCATGGCCAGATGAAACCTTCGCAGGCACGAGTGGAGTTGCCACTAGCCCGGCATCCAAAAAAATACTCGCAAATGGTGGTGCTTGAGTCTGGAAAGCCAGCCGTGCTTGAATACCAATCACTTAAACATTATAAAGACTACGATTTTTTAAAAATTAATCTTCTGACTGGTCGGACTCATCAGATTCGAGTACAATTAAGCTATCTGGGGCATCCTGTGGTTGGGGACTCACTTTATGGCAAAAAAGATGATGATTTATCGCGTCAATTTGTTCACGCCTATTCACTCACCATAAAACTCCCCAATGATCAGACCAAGACGTTTCAAGCTGATTTGCCCCCAGACTTACAGAATTATTTGGATAATTTATCGTGACCCCACTTAAACTACACCCGTTAACCCAACGATCACTAGAGGTAGCTGCTCTTAAGCCAGCTCACACTTATTTATTTGTTGGTATGGCCGGCACTGGCAAGCTAGCAGCTGCGCTCAATTTGGCTGATTTGTTAAGTCAACAAACCCCAAGTAACATAACGCGCCTGGCGATTGACAAAAAAAAGACCAAACTTGGCATAAGCGAAATCCATCAGCTCCTTAGAACGCTACAAATGACCCCGCTGCTTGATACCATGTATCGTGTTGTCATTATTGAAGAGGCCGAGGCTTTATCCATCGAAGCTGCTAATGCTTTACTTAAAATTCTTGAAGAGCCGCCTAATCAGACCGTTTTTATTTTATTAGCTCGTTCAGTCAGTGCAATATTACCAACTATTCGATCCCGAAGCGTCGTAATTCGTTTTTTGCCGCTTAATCAAAAAAATATTGAAAAGATAATTGGCAATGACACTTTGGTTAGTAAAAACCTTATTGTACCAATAGCTCAAGGAAGGTTAGATTACGCCCGGAATCTTGCTGAAGATGATGAACTATACCAACAAGCCGCCCGACTATATGAATTGGCCGGTCAATTTTTAAGCAGTACTATTACTGATAAATTTGCTATCGCCAAAACAGTTCACGAGCAGGCAAACCACTCGAAATTTTTAGAAGCACTCTATATTCAAGCTCAAGGCAACTTAAACTTTCTTACCCAGCTATTTTTTGCAGAGCAGTGTCTTAATGCACATGTTAGCTCGCGCTTAGTTTTTGAAAATCTAGCGCTGGGAATCCAATCATGATTTGGGTGCTAGTTTTGTTAGTAATTCTTGGTACCGTCACGTATTGGGGCATTGTTCAACCGGCTAAAACAGCTCATTACCTGAGTTTACTGAGCCTCGATGCTGCGATTCAGACTGATGAATCACGCCTTGAGCGCCTAAATGAAATTGCTGAGAAATACTACAAAACACGAGATTTTTTAGCTGCTGAAAAAGCTTACCTTCGTATTTTAAAAATTGATCATCGTAATTTTACAGCCTATTATCGGCTGGGGTTGATATATAGCTATTTGCACAATAATTCCGATGCGTTGGAATGTTTTGAATTAGCTGCTGAAATTCGCCCAACTGCTACAACGCTTCATAATCTCGGCATGACATTATTCCGTCATCGTGATTATGCTAAGTCAGCCGAAGTACTTGAAAAAGCCAATGATAAGTCTGAGTCGTTTTCTCGCCACGTGACTTTAGCACGAATTTACCGCATTCAAGACAATAATGATAAGCAGTTAAGCCACTTGGAACGGGCAGCCGAAATGGAAAAAACCAATGCAGATGTATTGATATTGCTAGCAGATTCGTACTTGCACGTCGATCGTAAGGCTGACGCCCAAAAAGTGTTTAAGCGTGTTTTGCGGCTGGATCCAAATAATAAACGAGCTTTGACTGCCTTAGCTCACCTTCAGTAGAACCCTAGAAAAAAGGTAGCAAAAATGGTATACTTTGACGGTGTTTTACGCCCAAGTAGCTCAGTGGTAGAGCACTTCCATGGTAAGGAAGGGGTCACGAGTTCAATCCTCGTCTTGGGCTCCAGTCTTAGGAATGTGATACGATTGGATAACACGCCGGGTTAGCGAAGCGGCCAAACGCACCTGACTGTAAATCAGGCGGCTTATGCCTTCGGGAGTTCGAATCTCTCACCCGGCACCATTGCCAACGTGGCTCAATGGTAGAGCAACGGTTTTGTAAACCGTAGGTTGTGGGTTCGATTCCCACCGTTGGCTCCAGAGGGGTGTAGCTCAGCTGGCTAGAGCGTCGGTCTCCAAAACCGAAGGTCGCGGGTTCGATCCCTGCCACCCCTGCCATAACCTCATCAAAGCTGACCGGAAAGCATTGTAGCACCGGTCTTTTTGTTTTATGGTCATAGGATATGGATATTAATGAATTTAACAGAATGATAAACAGAGAAAGAAAGCTTTCACAGGTGAAAGTGTGCTTTATAGATGGTTGTGAAAATAAGACAATACAAGCACATTCTATTTCTAAGCAAAAACATTTAGGGGCTATT
>CAZGCZ010000110.1:0-4432 GCA_964524615.1 uncultured Candidatus Saccharibacteria bacterium | reverse complement strand
CCAGGAGCTCGCGAGGATGAAAAAGGGGAGCCATTTGTTGGTGCAGCAGGGAAATTCCTTGATGAAATGTTGGCCTCAATTGATATGAAACGAGAGGATATTTATATTACGAACATTGTAAAATATCGTCCTCCAAATAATCGAGATCCCCTGCCAAGCGAAATTAAGGCCATGTTGCCGTATTTGCTCAAGCAGATTACAATAATTAAACCTAAGTTAATTGTTTTTTTGGGCCGCCATGCTATGAATGTGTTCTTACCAGAACTCCGTATTTCAGAAGCTCATGGCAAGCCGGTCCGCAAAAACGGTCAAGTTTATCTACCGCTCTTTCATCCTGCAGCCGCACTATATAATGGCGGCATGCGTCAAACATTAATTGATGACTTTGCGCTTATACCTATAATCCTACAAAAAATTAGTTCATAAATTCTCTACTATATATAACGAAAGGAAATGAATACAAAATGAATTCTAAAATTCCATCTCGGCCGCTTTCGGCCGATGACCTGGGGCTTAAACCCCAACCAAAAACAGAGCCTAAACCACTGGTAAAAACCCCGAGTGGTGGGCAGCATTTTAATCAAAATGCACCAAATAATAAACCAAATACTCCTAAAAAAGAACGTCGTGGCATGCCCCCACAACGTCAGTTTAGAGATCGTGACAAAAAACGTACCATGATCGAAGGCAGTTTTAATCAGGCAGGCCCTGCTGTTGCGACAGCACCACGTAAAACTGTACAAATGAGCAAAGCTGATGCTGGTGTTCTTAAGATCATTCCACTTGGAGGCCTATCGCATATTGGTAAAAATATGATGGCCATTGAGTATGAAAATGACATCGTAGTTGTTGATATGGGCTTTATGTTCCCACGAGCAGATATGCCAGGGATTGATTACGTTATCCCAGATACTAAATACCTTGAGGAGCGTAAGCACAAAATTCGGGCAATTCTTATTACTCATGCTCACGAAGACCATGTTGGGGGTATTCCATTTATGCTACCTAAAATTCCAGCTCCGATTTACGGTAGTCGCTTTACGATTGCTTTTATTCAGAAAAAGCTCGAGGAATTTCGTTTAAATGTTAGTCCGCAATACCGCGTGATTGACTCTGATTCTCATGAACGCATCAAACTTGGTGCTTTTACGGTTGAATTTGTGCGCGTTGTTCACGCTATTCCTGATCCTTGCGCGATTGTGATTGATACGCCAGTTGGACGGCTTATTCACACAGGTGACTGGCGGTTTGATGATATGCCGGTTGATAATAAATTTACCGATAAAAAACGGCTTGAAGAACTTGGTAAAGAAGGTGTTCTCATGCTAATGAGTGATTCGACCAGCTGCTCAAGCATGGGGCGATCAGCCACAGAGAGTGATATCGAAAAAACCTTCGAGGATATTTTTTCTCGACATCCAAAGAGTCGAATTATTGTCTCAAGTTTCTCTTCACAGATTAATCGTGTTCAAATTATTATTAATGCTGCTAAGAAATATGATCGAAAAATAGCTTTTGTAGGTCGTTCAATGCTGTCTAATATTGAGCTGGCAGTCAAGCTCGGATATATCAAGATTCCGCCAGGAATGGCTGTTCGCGTTCAAGATGCCACCAAGTTGCCAGATGGTAAACAGGTTATTATTGCGACCGGTAATCAGGGTGAAGAAAACTCGGCCTTAGTTCGAATGGCGACTGGCGCTCATCGCGATGTGCGGCTCAAAAAAGGTGATGTGATTGCTATGAGCTCGTCAATTATTCCCGGTAACGAGGTGCAAGTTTATACTGCAGTTGATGATTTGATGCGCGAAGGTGCGCTGGTGTATCAAAACCCGCATCGTGACCTGTATGATCTCGGTACAATGCACGTTTCGGGTCACGGTTATCGTGATGAATTAGTTGAGATGATTAAACTCACCAAACCAAAATACTTTTTACCGATTCACGGTGAATTTCATCATCTGGTTTGGCACGCTGATCTAGCTAAAAAAAGCGGATTTGTGAAGCCAGAAAATGTTTTTGTAGCTGAAGATGGGCAAATTATTGAAGCTCGAGCAGGTGGCGTTATGAAAGAAGGCAAAAATATAGGGGTTGGTAGTATTCTGATTGACGGCTCTGGGATTGGTGATGTTCAGCAAGTAGTACTGCGCGATCGGCTGGCAATGGGCTCGGACGGCATGCTAGTTGTAATTGCTACGGTTGACCGCAAAACTGGCAAATTGCTTACCAGCCCTGACCTGATTTCTCGCGGCTTTATCTATATGAAGGATAACGAAGAAATTTTGCAAAAATCTCGCAAAATTATTAAGAACATTTTTGATACTCGAGACATCTCAACACCGCCAAATTCGTTGATTATAAAAACTCGGATGCGTGATGAGTTAGCCAATTATCTTTTCAAAGTGACGAAGCGCAGCCCAATTGTCCTACCAGTCGTTATCGAAGTTTAAGATTTGACTTTGGCTTAGTAGACTCTTAAAATATGTCCAAACTCGCTCCTTGATAGGAGGCCATAATGGCCGACGAAGACAAAGCACTAGCGTTAGCAGAAGCGGAACGAATTCGCGACGAAGCTGGCGAAGGAACTCTTGATTACGAACAAGAGGCTTTGAGTAGCCTGGCGCGTTCGTGGGAGCATGCGGCTCATAATAGAACGGAATGTGTTGGCTTTGCGTTGGCTGACGCTCAAGTCTGGGCAACATTACATCTAGCGCGTGTGTCATCGGGTGTTCAAAGTTCAGGAGGGGAGTAATGGCTCAACAGAGGGGTTTTAAGCCAACCAGGAATGACATCGAGTCAGCTGAGCGCTCCAGAGAGCACCAAGAGATACAAGCCGCTGAGCTCGAAGAACAACTTCAGAAGGCCAAGGATAAGAGTTCTGATGAACTCAAGGAAGAACTAGATGATTTGCTCGACGACATCGACAAGGTGCTCGAGAGCGACGCCCAAGCATTTGTGAAGGCTTACGTTCAAAAGGGAGGGCAGTGACAGACTCCCAGACTCGGGATCAAAGTTTCACTCAAATTTGGGTGAATACCAAGCTTTCGAGAAAAGGAATATGGGGTAGCCTCGCACCGGTATTAGTCATTGCGGTCATATATGACTTGTACTGGTGGGCATTTGCTCTGCTGTATCTATTTGTAGTTTTCGTCATCAAAACGATACTTGCACTGCGCCTTTGGGCTCAGTAAACGTTAGGATTAGTTTCGACTAGTCCTATTTTCTTTCCCTAACAGTTATTGACAAAAGTAATAAATATATGTATAATATGTAGACTTTTGCTTTTGCAGGGGTGTAACTTTACTCGACAACCCAAGGGGTGAATGTGTCAATTTTCAAGGCAATTGCCACTGGCGATGGTGGCTCAATCCTACCGATGTTTCTTCCCGGTGGGGTGAAGACGGTCCGTGAGCGTCACACCAACCCAGAGGGCAAGCTCAAGTGCGCATTCTGCGCAGCCAGCCCACGCACCATGTACAGCTACGACGACGCCGACAACGTGGTTTGCAACCGCGACCACTACTTGGCCTTCGTGTCATTGGCTCAGCAGAGCCGGAGCTGGCGCAAGTATGTGTCTGCCCGTCACGATGAGGCCGAGGTAACCGCCTCGCACCGTCCGCGACTGCGCGTGATCGTCTCGGGCGGCCAGCGCCGCTCGGCCTAGGCTTGAGCACGTCTCGCAATACAGCGGGGCTGGGAAACCAGCCCCGCTTTTCACTTGCAAAAAATTATTCTATATGTTATAATATTTACAACATGAGGGTGAATCAAGACACAACTCCGCCAAATAATCTGCTAGCTTGCCACGAGCCGTGCTACTATAATAAAACCTATGGCAAAAAAACGTAAAAAGCCCACTCGTAAAGCTGGTGAACCTCGTTTTCAACTTTCCGCTGATGCAAAACGTGAAATTGTAGCAATTGTTCTGATTACTTTGGCCATTTTAGTTTTACTTGCTAGCCTTGGCGTAGCGGGTTCTTTAGGACGAGCCTCTCTTAATTTCCTCAAAATTCTTATTGGGCTGGCGGCCTATCTATTACCATTAGCATTTGTGTTGGTAGCTTGGGTATTATTTCAGCCCGATCGGCTAACGTTTAAAACCAATAATGCCCTTGGTCTTATAGGGTTTTTTGTGGCATTATCCGGAATTTTGGGCGTGGCAATGGGTAACGGGCAAAGTTTTGACCTTAATATCGTCAAGAATCAAGGCGGGATTACAGGATATGGTATTTCGCAGTTAATGCTACCAATACTTAACAAGCCAGTCGCAATCATCGTGCTAGTAGCGGTGCTGTTAATATGCTTAGTGATCGCTGCTGATACTCGAATCAAGACAGTCTTAACAAAAATTAAAGAAATTTTTTGGCGCAGTAAACCTGAGGATGGAGTCAAAATTCATGACCCATCAGCCGCTGTGGCATCAAAATTGCCAATC
>CAZGCZ010000109.1:0-2721 GCA_964524615.1 uncultured Candidatus Saccharibacteria bacterium | reverse complement strand
AATACGCTTATGCTTTTGGCCAAAAAGCAAAAACCCTCCGATCGCCAGAAGGATAATCCCGAATATTGCTATAGTGGTTAGAAGACGTTTGTCCTTCTTTTTTATTGTGTGTTTCACCCATAAGCATTATAGCATATTGAGCCATAGTAAAGGCTATTTTAACGTGCTTTTGCATTGATTATGATACAATCAGCCTTAAGTCTATGATGAATAATCCAACCCTGAACAAATGTCTGTCATTGCTGCGCCGATTTTGGCCGATTTTGGTTTTATTAGTCTTTCCTCTTATCACTTTTTATCAGATTTTATGGACACATCACGCCACCTTTTTTATTAACCCCGATAATGTTGATCAATTTTATTCCTGGTATCAAAAGCTGGCTACCAGCATCCATCATGGCTACCTGCCGTTATGGGATGCGAATACAGGCAGCGGCCACTCTTTTGTTGGTGAATTTCAACAAGCAGTTTTTTACCCGGTTAATATTGTGTGGTGCTGGTTATTTGGTAATAGTAGCGGGATTAGTCTGCTCGCACTTGATTGGCTGGTAACATTCCATTTCGTACTAGCCTCAATTGGTATGTATTTCTTAGCACGTGAACTTGGGGTGAGCAAAAATGGGAGCGTGATTGCCGCTCTGGTGTATGCTTACTCTGGAGTACTGATCATTCGCTCAATCTCTCAAACCTGTATTTTCTTCGGCCTTTGTTTAATTCCGTGGGTCATATTGTGGGCGGCCAGATATCTAAACAAGAAAAAATGGATATATCTTATTTTGAGCGGGTTATTCGCCGGCATGATCATTTTGTCTGGCCACCTTGAACCTTATCTTCACGCTATTATTTTATTGATTATCTTCCTGTTCTTCCGTAACATTCACTTTCCTCTCAAAAAGCAAAAGCTTAAAGCTGAGCTGAAAAACTTTATTCTTCAAGCTGTTGTAATAGTTGGTTTTAGCCTCATTATTGCCGCGCCTCAACTCATACTAAGTAGCCAATACCTTAACCATGCCTATCGTTTTGTTGGCGATCCAGCACCAGTTGGGCCTGGGCAAAAAATTTCCTTTAGAACATTTGGCAAATCATATGTCATGGCCCCCCATGATTTTGCTAATTTTATTAACCCCTGGGTTTACCCAATTCCAGATGGCAATAATCTCTTTTTAGGGTTCGTCCCATTGGCATTATTGGGTTTTGGCTTGGCATTTTACCGCAAACTCAAACAACTAAAGCCTTGGCAAGACAATCAATGGTTCTTTGCAACCTCAGTAGGCTTTGGGGCGGTCGCCGTTTTGGGATACTGGACATTTGTCTCAGTGGCACTTTATGAATTGCCATTTGTATATCAAGTGCGCTCCTTGGCTCGTTATGTGATTATTATTCATTTTTGTTTAGCAATCATTGTTGGCCTCGTTGTAGAACTTATGAGACGGCGGGATGTTAAATTGACCATGAACCAGCGGCTTGCTTTAGCTACAGTTGGAGGGCTGGTTCTTATTAATTTTGCATACTTATTTGCTTTGAGACATCATATATTTAATGCCCCGTATGATGCCCAGTGGGTTCTGCTGGGACTGCTATTTTTAGCCATCGCTCTTCTGATTCACAAAAAAACACTCCTTCAATTTACTTTGCTTGGACTTGTAGTTCTGAGTATGCTCCTCAACACGAAGCTATATGTTTTCAAAGATAATGGCCAGCTTTATTCACCAAAAGTTTTTACTCACACAAAGACAACCGATTTTCTGCAGTCTACTTACGGGCATTACCGCGTGCGATTTGTCGACAATGCTTTACCACCTAATTCTGGCGATGTATACGGTTTTCAGTCGCGAGACAGTTATGGTGCCACCATATCGGCCTCCCTTTATAACTTTCTCAATGCTCCAAATCTCAATGATATTCAAAAAGATGCTTATCTCAATGTTCGTTATCTCGTTTCTAAAACGGCTCTGCCAAATCTCAACTTAGTGTTTTTTGATCAATCCGCTGGTCTTTATGTCTACGAAACCCCGCAGTGGTATCCGCGAGTTTATTTTGCTAGTCAGCTTGGTCAATCTGGACAGGCTATTGAGGCTAGTAACTCAACCCAAGTCAGTCACTATGGCGATCTGTCGCAAACCTATCAAACTAGAAGCAATAAAGCTGAAACCGTCATCTTCTCAGAGCTTCTGTATCCTGGATGGAAAGTTTATGTCGATGGCAAAGCCGCCACTCTCCACCCTGCTCCAATTAAAGATACCCCTCCAACTTTTGACTCCGTTGATGTAAGCGCCGGTACTCACACCATCGAGTTGCGCTATTTATAATGTCTTTTGACTAATTTCGTAAATGTCGTAAATCGGCTTCCCGCGATAATAAATTGATCGTATTTTTACAACTTGTAAATTTTGAGCATTGCTAATGGCTAAGAAGTTGCGAATGGGCAACCTACTTAAAGTATCCTGTGGGCCATTGGCGGCTGCATAATCTACCCCTTGAGTATGGTATGCAATATATTGTTTGTTGGCTGATTTTAAGTATTGATTTGCGAAGTCATCTTGTTGGCTTTGAGTCATATTAAAGCCAAGGCTCTCCCACGCCTCCTGATATTTATTCGGCTCGTTATCAAAGCTAATGAGTTGTGTCTGGATTCCCCAATCAAGCAAAACAAATTGTTGGTTCTGTGATTTTGTATAGTTAATCAGAGAATAAACTGCCGGAGACCAATTGTTGTTTGCC
>CAZGCZ010000108.1:0-6832 GCA_964524615.1 uncultured Candidatus Saccharibacteria bacterium | reverse complement strand
ACTGAATGCTGCCATTGGAGTGGGGGGATTAGAGTCGTTTTACATTGGGCAGAGTAGTATTTTTCTTGATGGCAGTGACGTTTTCACAACTATTATGCAAGACGGAAACTATAAGAATTCAGCGGTGGATACATTATTAACACAAGCAAATAGCACACTAGATCAATCAAAACGCTTAAATGACCTTAAGCAAGTATCAGCTATTTTAGCTAATGACGTTGTTGCCGTACCGCTTTATACTTATAAACCAACTTGGATTATGGATAAGAATTATAATTTCACGGAAGACATTCTTGATAACGGCTTAGGCTCTTATTTTTACAAAACAAAAGCACCTTAATCTATTTGGGCTGCTGATTATTTGGATTAGTAATAATCGGCAAAGTGATAATGAATGTACTACCGTGGCCTAGTTGGCTAGTAGCGGCAATCGTACCGCTATGCTGATCAATAATAAGCTTTGTTACATAGAGCCCAATGCCAACGCCTTCATAGTTATATTTTAACGTGTCTGTTGCGCGGTGAAATTTAGTAAAGAGTTGTGGCAGCTCTTCGCTTGAAATACCAATGCCAGTATCTTCAACGGTCAAAATTGCACTATGATCAGCAGAAACCAAAGTCAGCGTAATAGAACCAGCTTTTTCAGTAAATTTCAGGGCATTATCAAGAATATTCCAAATTGCACTTCGCAGGTAGTGCATGGCAGCGTGCACATACAGAGATTCTTGAGGCAAACGAGCAGAAAAGCTAATGTCCTTTTGGTGGGCTAAAATAGTGAATTCCTTCGTAATAGTCTGTATAAAGTCTGTGAAATTTAACGGCTCATTATCAAGAGTGATTTTTTGATTGGCCTCAATTTGCGAGATAGTCAGCATATCTTCGGTTAATACATTCAGTCTTTGAGTGTTTGCATTGATAGTTTCAACCAGCTTGGCCATTTCAGGGGCTAGCTTGGTGCGTTCAATCATTTCAATATAGTTTCGGATAATGCTAATTGGCGTGCGCAGATTATGTGAAGCTAACATCATAAATTCTGACTTTAACTGGTCTACTTGGCGCAGCTTAACAATATCTGCCTTTAATGACTCGGCCATAGTATTAACTGAAACTGCTAAGTCATTAATCTCATCATTTCTGTCAGTTTTAATTTTTAGATCAAGCTTGCCGCGGCTAATTGCAATTGACTCGCTGCTAACTTTAGCGACAGGACGCAAGAAAAAGTGATTAATTGCGATATAAAGCAAAATGGCAGTTATAAAAAGAGCCAATGCAGATAGGGCAATAATATAAACTTGAGCTTGGCGTACAGTTTTTGTAATACCTTGTGTGGAAACATCATATACCAAAGCAAAACGGTGTGTGCCAGAACTTTCAATAAAGGGGTAAATTATTCGGTTAAGAGTAGGCCCATTAAGGTTTTGGTAAACGGGATCAAAACTGCCCGCTAAATTCGAATCTATTGAGTCGCCAGCAGTGGATTTGTATTGATAAAGAATCTGGCCTTTTGTGTTAATAACACTCACATTGCTAATATTGGGATCAAGATCAAGATAGCGCTGAATTTCTTGGGTTATGCGCACACTCCCAGAATCCTGATACAGAACATATGTATTGCCAATTTGATTAGTAGCCAAGGCTGCGAAAGCTCGGGATTGTTCAGCAACATTATCTCTCAGTGTTTTAGTGATAAAATTTCCGAGCAGAATAGTAATAAGGGCGATAATAATGAATAGAATCGTCGTAATAAGAAGGATAAATTTTAATCGTAAGCTAAATCGCCGCCGCATATTTGTTTCTGCTTAAGGTTGCTTCTTATTGTGCTGCACATCTGGCAAAATGTCAATCAAGCCACGATGTTGCAAGAATGTCAATATATGGTAGAATAAACAAATATCACGCTGCCCTGAGTTGTAGGGCGATTTTTTTGCAGCTGTCCATTATGGGATGTGGCCAAGCGGTAAGGCGCCTCGCTCTGGACGAGGAGATCATAGGTTCGAATCCTATCATCCCAGCCAGGATTAATACCCTAAATTTTAAATTATTATAAAGCTTAGTTCTCAATAGCCACGTTTGAGGATATTGTAAAAAATGCTAGTATTGGGATATGGACGATGGTACTAGGATGGTCCCAATTGAGGACTTACATTTTAAAAAACAAGCCAACCAGCTGCCTGCTGAACTTATTGATCGGATAACACTTATTTATTATGTTTTTCGCGACTACCTTTCGGTAACACTAGAAAAAACAATCGATAATTTTAAATATGACAAAGATCCGGAGCGTGAAATTCGTATTTGGGAACATATGGCTAGCGTAATTCTCGCCTTAAAATACCAACATAATTGGACTGATGATAAATTAAAGTCCGCCGCTAAAGTTTTGCTTGGTCTTTCAACTGGTGCAATCCAGGACAATGACTTGGACAAAGAAAGTACAGAAGAAATTATTAATTCGTGGAATAACAGAGAGCCGCGTTAGACGCTATTTAATGGATTATAGTGCTCTGCAGCATTTAGTGTAAGGTATAATTAAGCTATGGCGATTAACCCAATATGTGATAAATGTGGTAAAGAACTGACGGAATTTGGTGCAATTTTATTTAGTCCTCCAGACCAAAAAAGCACAGTCAAAAAGTTTCATATCTGTGTAAGCTGTTATAGAAAAATTACAAAAAACTTTAAAACATAAATACCAAAGCTCTTTATCTAATGGTTGTAACTTTTTACAACAAGACTGCTATACTACATTTATGACCAAGCCAGCGGCTCCCGAACAAAGCATATCGGTTTTTCGTTTACGACTCGGTTTTGTGTTGCTTTTTTTCTGGTGGTTTCCGTTTTGGCTTTTTATACCAGAAATTATTAATAATCTTTGGCCTGACAGTTGGTTAGCCAGCCTTAATTTTCTTTGGTTTATCATAAGCACTATCCAAACTATTATTGGTGTGATTGCCATACTGATTATTGGCAAGCAAATCAAACCAATTGTGAAGAAAACTAAGTTTCGCAAGATGCCTGGGCTTATCTGGCACGTTTTGCGAAAGGGTGAACTGCCAGCCGAATAAATCTGCACTTAAGCGGATTTATAGTGCTAATGACGTGGTTTAGTTCTATAATTATGCCAATAACCGGTTTTTATTGATGGAAGTTTTGATCTTCATATTATATTTTCTGTTGATATCCATACTTGGGTTACTCATAGCTTTTAGCCCAATGATTGTGATAGTAAATCTTATCGTGGTACTAAAATCCAGCAGGCCTATATTGCGTACGTTGATACTCATGACTGGCATGGTAATCCCGCTGATTATTGTAGCTAGCCTAGCAAACCTGCTATTAACTGCTAATGCGCAGATTAGTTTTCGCTGGCTAGCAGAAAAGATAAGTATTCCTCCTTTAATAAATTTGGCTTTCGGACTTTGGCTAATTGGCGTAGGTTGGCGACGATGGCAATATTCGGCCGCTCATAATGGCCCCAAAAAGCCTCTGAGCTTGATAATGAACCACCCACCTGATAAATTCTCTGGGTTATTCACATTTGCTTTTATAAAATCAGCCCTTAGCATTACCAACATATTTGCAATATTAGTGGTTTGTAATTTAGTAATTACTAAGAATGTTAAGGAACCCATGGCCGTGATTGCTATTTTATGGGTGATTCTTATTGGACTGCTACCATTTGGTGTTATATTATTCTTTTACTTTTTCAAGCACGAAAAATTGGAACAACTCAGTTCTCGTGTAGATAATGTATTAAATCGCAACATCGATACCGTGATTAATCTTGGTTTAATCGGACTTGGGGCATTTTTTGCCGTGTTAGGCGCGCTTCATCTATTTGCTTAACCTACAACAAAAAACCTAACTATTCCTTATAATCTTCGCTATAATAAAGAGACTTATGACGGATAATATTGTTGTTTCTGTAATAATCCCAGCTCGCAATGAAGAGCATTTTTTGATACATACGATTGAATCAGTAAAAAAGCAAAAATGTAAATTTGAATACGAAATCATTGTGGTTGATAACGGTAGCATTGACGATACCGCAAATATCGCCAAGCGTGAGGGAGTTATTGTTGTATCCGAACCGGTAGCCGGGCTGCCACGAGCTCGCGAAGCTGGTCGGAAAAAAGCTCGAGGGAAGTTCTTGGTTTATATAGATGCCGATACCACCATGCCTACTCACTACTTGCAGACAGTTCGTGATGCATTTGAAAAATCTGATCGAATTGTGGCGGTTAGCAATCCATTTCGATTAAGTGACGGTACGAGAATGCAGCGACTGATGATTTTTAATTATTTTCATGTTATATATCCTTTGCAAGTGCTTTTGATGTGGATGATGGGGCGCTCGCGTCAAGTAATTGGTGGTAGTTTCGCTGTGCGATCAGATGCGCTTGAGGCGGTTGGCGGGTTTAATACTGATATTGAATTTTACGGGGAAGATACTGAGGTCTCGAAGCGGCTTGGTAAGAGTGGTGTCATCTCTTTTCTTTATGATGTTTATGTTTCAACTTCGGCTAGGCGTTATAACGTTAATGGAACTTTTCGCACCAGCTCAGCTTATGTAAAAAATTATTTTGCCGTTATGTTCTTTAATCGGCCGGCCAACAGTGATTTTTGGCGATCAACCCTTAAGGTATTGTTAGGGCTCACAATACTATTAATTATTAGGCGGCTTTGGATTGAATTTACCGTAACAAGCCGAGTCAAACATTTTCGACATATTTTGACCACCAATCATACTCATTTGTTAATTCTGAGCATTATATTGCTGGTTATTATTCTAATCGGACTTTATGGGTTAATCTCACCAAAATCCTCGCTATTTGGGCCAATTGTTAATCGTATGAATACCACGGAAAAACTTGTTGCCCTAAGCTTTGATGATGGGCCAACCAAACAGGCTACCCAGAAGGTACTAGATATTCTCGATGATCACAAGGTTAAAGCCACCTTTTTCTTTATTGGCGATCGGCTGAAAAAGGAAGTTGATATAGCTCGGGCGGTTGAGGGTGGAGGCCATGATATTGCACATCATGCCTATCATCATACCTATAGCCTGCCGTTTCGTACCAAGCGGATTATTCGAGCTGATATTGTTGCAACCGAAAGGGTGGCAAAAGAAGTTTTAGGCAAAAAAAGTATTGATAAGCTTTACCGACCGCCGCATGGCTGGAGAACACCATGGATGCTTCAGGCTGTGCGAGAATCAGGCTACAAACCAATTTTTTGGGATGTGATGACATTTGATTATCGCGAGAGCACCAGCTCTGACTATATCGCTAATCACATTATCAAGCGGACAAAACCGGGGTCAATTATTGTTTTACATGATGGTATTGCCGAAATTGCTGAGGCCAAGCGTACGAATATGCTCAAAGCACTCCCAACCATCATTTCAGAATTACAAAAAGACGGTTATCGGTTTGTTTTACTAAAAGACTTGGTTTGAAGCGTGCGTTTTGTATGGAATTCCTATAGTATATTAAGATATGAAACGATTAGTCTTTGATATTGAATGCGTAGCAGAAGACTGGGATAGCTTTGATCAGGCCACCAAGGATTCTTTGACTCGTTATGCTCGTGATAATGCCCGCAATGAGGCAGATGAACAGCAGAGTATTGAGGCGGTTAAGCGCGAGTTGGTTTTTTCACCACTAACAGCCCGCATTATTGCTATTGGGGTTTATGACCCAGACGAAGAACGAGGGGCAGTGTATTATGACGCTGGCAGTACAAAACCAGATGATATTGAGGAGGATAATATCAAATACGCCGCGATGACAGAGAGCGAAATGCTGACAAAATTTTGGCAGCTTGCTGAAGTTACTGATGAATTTGTTAGTTTTTATGGACGGGGGAGTGATGCGCCATTTTTGATGGTGCGCTCAGCTATTGCTCACATAAAACCCACGAAAGACTTGATGAGCAATCGATACAACTCTAGCAGGGTGCCAGGAGCGATTCATTACGATTTGTATGACCTGTTAACTTTTTATGGGGCTAGCCGCAAAAAGGGCAGTCTTCATATGTGGTGCCGTGCCTTTGGTATTAAAAGTCCCAAAGGTGAGCTTGATGGTAGTAAAGTCGGAGAGTATTTTGAAAACGGCAAGTATTTAGACATTGCTAAGTATAATGCAAGAGACTTGATCGCGACGGCTCAGCTGTTTGAATATTGGGATCGCTATCTAAGGTTTTAATTTCAAGAAAGGAAACAAGCATGTTACAAGTTGGAGATAAAGCACCAGATTTTACATTAGAAGATCAAGCCGGCAAGAGCCATAGCCTTAACGATTATAAGGGCAAACAAACACTTTTTTACTTTTACCCGAAAGATAATACACCGGGTTGTACAGCAGAAGCCTGCAGTTTACGCGATAATATTGAGGATTTGAAAGCTGACGGACTAGAAGTAGTCGGTGTAAGTGCTGATTCAGTTAAGAGTCATGCCGGATTTGCTGAGAAATATCAGTTGCCATTCACGCTTTTAGCCGATCCCGATCATAAAATCATCGAGCCATGGGGAGTCTGGGCAGAAAAAAATATGTATGGACGAAAATATATGGGTATTGTGAGAGCAAGTTTTATCATAGGCCCTGATCTTAAAGTCCAGGCTGTTTGGCCAAAGGTGAGCCCATTAAAGCACGTCAAAGAAGTACGAGAGTGGCTCGCACAAAATAAATGATAGTAGCAGCTATAGTAATACTTGCTATCCTTAGCGGGTTTTTTTATGCAATTTTTTTTGGTGCACCATGGGTCCCGGCTCATAAAACTGACATAAATGCTCTACTTGATTTAGCAAAAATTAAAAATGGTGACAAATTTT
>CAZGCZ010000107.1:0-3643 GCA_964524615.1 uncultured Candidatus Saccharibacteria bacterium | reverse complement strand
TAAATATAAAAACAAAAATAACTACTACATTCAGCAGAAAAGTCAGCAGAGATGTTAGGGTTGCTGAAATTACAATAATTTCTCGAGGAAAATAAACTTTTCGGATCAATCCACCTTTGCCAACCACGCTGTTCATTGCGGTCATACTCGCTTCTGAGAAATAAGTCCAAAAGACAATACCTATGAGCAAATATAACGGGAAGTTCGGTATGCCTTTGCCAAAATTCAAAAACTTATAAAACACCACATACAATATGGCAAACAACATAAGTGGCTTGCCAAGTGACCAAAAATAACCGAGTACGGAATTATTATATTTGGCTTTAAAATCGGTAATTCCAATTTCACGGATCAGACTTGAATAGTTGCTCCGACTCGGTCGCATGTTTGACTTCATTCTTATCATTTTAACCTGAAATGAGTAAAAAACAAGTACAGAACCTAGGGCAGGAGCCTTTTTAATGTTTGCTTTGCAACATTTGATGAAAAATGCTGCTCAAGCACTTTAGTAGCATTATTTTGAAGCTTTTGCCAAAGTTTTTGGTCATGATAAAGTTTGATGATTGCAGCAGCAAAATCTTCGGCATTATCAGCTATTAAGCAATTCTCGTTATTCGTTAAATGCATGCCTTCAGCTCCAATAGTTGTGGTGACGACGGGAAGGCCAAATTCAATGCTTTGGCCAATCTTACCCTTAACACCAGCTCCATAACGCAGCGGAGCAATAAACACTCTGCTATTGGCAAAATACGACTCTACAGCTGGTACATATCCAAGAAATTCTATCTCTTTTGTAGCTTTTTTTAATAATGAGTCAGGCGCTTTTGGACCGATTATTTGCAATTGAGCAGTTGGAATAGATTTTTTAACTTTTGGCCAAATTTCATCTATTACCCACTCTATGGCATCAACATTTGGAGTATGTTCAAAATTACCAATGAATAATAGGTTATGCCGATCTTTAAACGCAGGTTGGTTGAGCGGTTTGGGATTATGAATATTTGAAACCACCTCAACATGTGCTTTGGGAGCTAAGTTTTTGAGTAGATTTTGCTCATAATCACTTACGACCAGCGTAATATCAGACTGGTTGATTAAATTAAGCTCTAGCTCGCGCCAGCGCTCAGCTTCTTTTGCGGTCTGTTTATTTTGCTCTACTTCCATTTGACGTTGCGCTCTTAAAAAATGAAGGTCGACCGTATCAAAAAGTAATTTTGCTTGCGGCATATGATGCCGGCAAGAAGCTAAATATTTTTCTGCGTTTGCTGCTCGAGAAATCATCGCTGCATCATAGTACTTGCCATTTGTTGAAACAAAATCTTCAAACTTAACTTTTCCATATATAACCTCAATCCCTTGCTGTTGCATCGTGCGGGTATAAGGCAATGTTGCATAAAGATTGTCAGGCCAAAATGTTATTTTATAACCTAATTCTTGCAGCATTTCCATAAGTTGATACATACGATTAGAACCAGAGTCACGATCTGGTTCGGGTACGATTGAATCTATTATTAGTATGAGTTTGTCCTGTGCTCGATCTCGAGCCTGGTAAACTTCACCTGATTTTTTTTGTTCTTTAAGCTGTTTTGCCCATTTCTTCACAAACTTCTTTTGATTAATAAGCTGGTATTTTTTAAAACCAGATGATAAATCAGTTCCAGCTGTAGCTCCTTCGTAATGCACAACTACGCTAAGCGGCTGATACACCACCTTCAGCCCTGCTGCGCGTACTTTAAAAGCAAGGTCGGTATCTTCGTAGTAGGCTGGGGCATATAGAGCATCAAATTGCCCAAGTTTAGTAAATAATGCTTTGGCAATAGCAATGCTTGCACCCGAACAATAATCAACTTCTCGCCGGTAATTATACTCAGCTTTATTTGGATCATCGCCTCGCCCATAATTGTGCCCACTGCCGTCTCGCCAGATAATTCCGCCAGCTTCCTGCAGGCGTCCGTCTGGATAAACCAACTTAGAGCCAACCAAACCAAAATCGGTATTTTGCTCTAAATCATCTATCAATGGGTCCAACCAGTTGCGATCGACTCGAGTGTCAT
The DNA here is from genome assembly GCA_964524615.1 of uncultured Candidatus Saccharibacteria bacterium. Classification (GTDB taxonomy): domain Bacteria; phylum Patescibacteriota; class Saccharimonadia; order CAILAD01; family JBBSBN01; genus CAZGCZ01. The sequence continues at coordinate 1,589 of CAZGCZ010000107.1, read as the reverse complement.
TATTGAGAAAAACTAAGTATTTACCCCGGGCTTTGTCTGCCCCTTGATTGCAGCCTCCGACAAAACCGGCATTTTCCTCATTGCGAACATAAACCAAGTTTTTAATTTGAGATAGAATGGGTTGCGTTTGATCACTAGAGCTATTGTCGATAATTACTACTTCATAACCATATTTGGTATTCAATTCAGAAAGTGCTGCCAAGCAGTGAATTGTAAGATCAATTTTATTAAATACAGGAATGATTATTGAAACATCTGGGTTTTTTGTTGAGCTCAAATCAATCTTTTTAAGACTTTCTTGAACTCGATAAGAAAGGCCTTGTTTTAAATAGGTCAAGCTAACAGATGGTTTGACGTAGACAGCCACACGTTTAACAGAGTGAGTAAGTTTTTTTACTACTTTTTTCGGTAATTCAATTCGCGAGTTTTGTGCTAAAGACCGTTTCACATTCCCTATTGTACCCGATGTACTGAAGTTTTGTTTAGCTTTACGAGCCTACGTTGGTGCCAGCTGCAATCGGCGAAAGCTCAGAATCAGGCATCTGAATTACTTCGCTGAAGTTATAGCCAAGGCCAGCAAAATAGTCATATGAGACAAGTGATCGTTTGTTCAAATTACCGTTTGAATCATAGTCGAGAATATAAATTGTTGGTGCCGAGCCTTTGACAAGTGCTCCTTCCCGATATGAAATTGGGGTGCCTACTGGTAAAGCCGAGTCAGCTGATGTAGCAGTTTTGATGCGGCTAGCTGTGAAGCCGTGGCTTAAGAAAACTGCCCAAGATGTCATGCTGCGCTTTTGTCCGTCAGATATAAAGTAAACATCATTATTAGACGAGCTTTTAACAAGTGTGCCGTCAGGATGAATGCTAGTAGAGCTAACGTCAGCACCATTAGCAGTCGGCAACTCATTGTCTGGCACCGTAATAACTTCTGACCAATTATAGCCAAGTGTTAGGAAATTGTTAGAAGAAACGAGCGAACGCTTTTCTTGTTGTTGTAAGGTTGGATTCCAATCAACGATATAAACAGTTGGCGCTGAGCCTTTGATAAGCGTGCCCTCACGATAGACTGTGAAAGGCGATCCTACCGGCAAGTCGCGGTCGCCCTGGGTCATTGGTTTAACACGATCAAAGCTATATCCAAAGCTAAAGAATATGCCGGAAGTGCCAAGGCTGCGCTTTGCGCCATTTTCTACAAGATAAACCGTTGGAGCATTAGAATCTTTAATTAAGGTGCCGTCTGGGTGAGCAAATGGCGGCATATTTGGCACATTAGAGTAGGTTGTTGACCACCACTGCTCAAAAATATTGTCAAAGCTAGAAGGCACAAAAGGTGTGTAGTTATAAAGGCTAGCTGTGGCACCAGTATCAATATGGATAGTGCTCCCATTTGCGCTCGTCCAATATCCATCAAAGTATATGGTCGAACAACTTCCACAGCGCTTGCGGTTTCCCTGTGTCATCGGCCCACCATAATACCAACTGGCATCATCCGGCACCATCCAACTTAAATTACCATTAGCCCTTTCCTTACTGATTTTAAGCAGCCACAAACCTTTAGTAACTTGTTGTGAGAAACCCATGTTCTC
>CAZGCZ010000106.1:0-3590 GCA_964524615.1 uncultured Candidatus Saccharibacteria bacterium | reverse complement strand
ATCCATGTGGGAACGAACAATATCCTCAATTTTGCGCAAAGTTCTTAGCCCGAGCGGCATATATGAATATATGCCAGCCAATTCTTGATAAATAAATCCAGCCCGTAATAGTAGTTGAGCATTCACAGACTCAGTTTGAGCAGGTGCTTGACGGCTAGTTTTGGTAAAAAGTTGTGATAATCTCATTAAAAAAGTTTAAATAGTACAGCAAACGCAATAAAGTTATTGAGCATATGAAGGGCAATGCCCGGTATAACACTTTTAAGCTTATAATAGAGGTAGCATAAGAACAAGCCTAGAGTAAATGTATAGATAGACACATTGGTTTGAAAATGCAAAAGCCCAAAAATCGCACTCGAAATTAAAGCAGCCCAGATAGGCCCGCATTTTTTAATAAACGCTGGGAATAAAAATCCTCTGAAAAAAAGTTCTTCTAAAATAGGTGCTAGCACTACTATCACAATAAATCCCGCCGTAATTTCTAATTTTCCATGAGCCGTTTCAAAGCCGGTTTGCTGTTGGGCAGATAAGTCAAGCTGAGGTAAAAGCGATTGTAATACAAAAAATGCTGCAGTAATAATAGCTGAAAACAGAACATAAAATCCAACAATCAAACCAACTGCTTTCCAGAATTTAAAACGTTTTAATCCAAGATCTTTCCAGTGCAAATGATATTTGCGCAGTACATATTGTAGTAAGCTAATTTCAACAATCAGCGTAATGGCAAATGCTAAAACTTCACTAATTGGTTTTGTTCCAAAAAACCAGTCATTTAGTGCATTTGGCAAAATTCCGTGATGAATCAAAAGTGCTAAAACAAAATATATTAATATGGGCAGACAAATTACCAATACAAGCAAATAGACACCGTCTTTTAAGGTCCAAGCTGGTTGTAAAAATAAACTTTTTTGTACTCGTTTTTTTTCTACCATTAGAGCTGCACAATATCGTGTAATGTAACTGCTAAAATCAGTCCAATTAAGACCGCCAATCCAGCAAATTGAATATAAGTTTCTGCTCGAGCAGTTATCTTTAGACCAAGTCGTTTTAGCCAAATTATTAAAACTTTTGCTCCATCAAGCGGCCCAATCGGCAAGCTGTTAACCACTGCCAATGATAGTGAAATTTGTGCAATCAAAAGCAAAATATACTGCACCCCGAATGCACTTACGCGAGGAAGTGCGGCTGTAATCCCGATAGGACCGGCCACAGACTACGGAACAGTAGCATGGGAAATAAGCTGAGAGATAAGATTACCAAAAGCAGCTAAAGTTGCCCAAACAAGCTGGATACAAACCACGAAGGCCGCTACTGGCACTGCCCACCAACGGTACTGGACTTTGCTTTCCTCAATTGTCACTACGCCTAGGTAGCCCTTTTCGGCAGAGGTCCCTAGTGTCACCTGCTTGGTATCTAGTTTCCCATTATGCTCAAGGGCTAGCTGTATGGCTTTACCGGCATTTGCTTTGGTTTGATTATGTAGTGAATCCTCGCTGTTAATTGCCAGTCCATTAATGCTCTGAATCGTATCGCCCGTTTTAACACCCGCTTGATCGGCTGCACTACCGCTACTAACGTTTACTACACGAATATTTGGCGGACGCTTGCTAGCAGCCGTCTGCCACGAAGAAAATGGTAGAGAAAATGGAAAGGAATTTGCTACTCCAAAAGCCAAAAGCCCCGCAATAATAACATATGCAATAATAAAATTAATTGTTACGCCAGCAAGTAGAACTTTTGTTTTTACCCAAGCAGATTTAGTGGCAAAGCTGTCTTTGCCTTTTTCCTTGCCATCTTCGCCCTTAATACTTACAAATCCTCCAATGGGCAGCGCATTCACACTATAAATAGTGTTGCCTTTTTTGCGACCGTAGAGCCGGGGCGGAAAACCAACACCAAATTCACGAACAGCAATTCCAGCGCGACGAGCAGTAATAAAATGACCTGCTTCATGAGCAATAACGAGGACACTTAAAATTGCTAGTACGCCCAAAATTGCCCAGATCACGCGCCAAATCTCCTTTGCCGCTTAGAGTATTCCGCCAAAGCTTTGTCAAGCTCAGCTTCATTAAAATCTGGCCACATAACCGCAGGAAAATAAAGTTCAGAATAAGCGCTGTCCCATAGTAAAAAATTACTGAGCCGCTGCTCGCCAGATGTTCGAACAATCAGATCTGGTGCCGGAATATCAGCAGTATAAAGGGCTTGTTTAAGCTTTTGAGTGGTAATTTGACTACTTTTAATGCCGCTATCAATGAGTTTTTTGACTCCGGCAACTATTTCCTCTTGACCACCATAATTAAAACAAATTGCGAGAGTACCACGAGTATTATTGCGAGTTAGTGTTTCAGCCTTATCAATTAATTTCTTAATTTTCGCGCTAATACGATCTCGAGAACCAAGAAAAACTAATTTTATGTCTTTTTTATGGATTTCATTAAGATCGCGCGTTAGCATTCTAACGGCTAAATCCATTAAATAGCCGACTTCCTCCTGACTTCGTTTCCAATTTTCCGTCGAAAAAATGTAAGCAGAAACATACTTCACACCTTTTTCAAGACACAAATCACCGATATTCTTAAGGTTTTTATACCCCTCGTTGTGCCCTTTTAGTTTCGATAAACCGTGTTGAGAAGCCCAACGTCTATTGCCATCTAAAATAAAGCCTATATGCGTTGGTGTATTGGATTCAGCCATTAAACTTCCATGAGTTCTGACTTTTTAGACTCAAATTGAGCATCAGCCTGGGAGTTTTTCTTTTCAATCAGCTCGTTGAGTTTTTGCTCTAATGAACGGATATCATCGTCTGTTAGCGTTCCGGATTTATTTTTATCTCGTCCTTGATTGAGTATGTCATGACGAACTGAGCGCAAGCTGACTTTGGCGCTTTCTAATTTTTCAGCCACCATTTTAGTAAGTTGTGTACGTCGTTCTTCGTTTAACGGTGGGATGTTGAGCTTAATCATTGAGCCGTCATTATTTGGGGTAAGACCTAAACTTTGATCTTCCCGAATAGCTTTTTCAATAGTTGCTAAGTTTGATTTATCCCAAGGCGTAATCAAAATAGTCCGAGCATCAGGAATTGATATATTGGCCAAGCCTTTTATTGGCATGCTTTGTCCATAAACTTCAACTTTTACTCCATCGAGCAGACCTGTTGTAGCTCTCCCACTCCTTACCTGTGAAAGTTCTTCGGTCAAATGATCGAGGGTTCTGTCCATCTTTTGCGTAGCTTGTTTTAGCAGTTGATCCATAAAGCAGCCTCTCTAGCTCCCCATTATAACGAAAACTGACTTACTCGCCCAGTTCGTAACGAACAAATCTCTGTATCGAGATGTTTTCTCCCAGTTTTGCTATTACTTGAGTAATATAATTTTCTACAGTTATTGAATCGTCCTTTAAAAAGGGCTGGGTTAGTAAACAGATGCTAGAGAGATATTTATCAATTTTGCCGGCAATGATTTTATCAGCAATATCTGCAGGCTTGCCTTTGATTTCATCCTGAAAAAGGGCTTTTTCTCGCTCGAGTTCTTCAGCTGGAACCTGATCAGAACTCAAATATTGGGGATTATGGGCTGCTATATGCATAG
>CAZGCZ010000105.1:0-2482 GCA_964524615.1 uncultured Candidatus Saccharibacteria bacterium | reverse complement strand
AACATCGTGACGGCGATTGATCATAGCTGAAAATTCTACCCAGAGTAGCGTGCAAAAGACATCGGTTAAAACATACCACGCTAGAATTTGAGGTCGATGCAAGAACAAACCAAAAATGAGAATCAAGAATAATTCAAGTGTAGAAAACACTGCGCTAACAATTAAAAAGTCTGCGTAAACATCAATTTTATGCGGTCGAATACCAATACGGTACTTGCGGATCCCCTGCCAAAAACCTCGATACCAACGGGTAACCTGTTTAACGAAATCGCTATAGGTTAGAGGATCTTGAGTAAAAGCTTTAGCTTCAGGGAAATAGCCAATTTTACCTAATTTTCGACGATGAATCTGAAGTGTTGCATCAAGATCTTCAGTTAATGAGCTCTCGTGGAAGTCAATTTTGGCAAAAATGTCCGTTCGAAAACATGATGTCGGACCTGGAATAACAGTAATAACACCGAGCCAATTTTGAAGTCGACGCATAATTTCAAGACCAATAGTGTATTCATAAATGCGGAATTTAGCCACCCAACTACCTTTGAGGCTTTGCAAATGAGCGGTTGCAGCTACAATATTGCCATTAAGCTTCTGATCAAGAATCTTGAAGTAATCTTTGCCAAAGACACCATCCCCATCAGTGATATGGAGCCAAATATAACGGTTTTGAATATTAAAGCAGTCAAAAGCCTTTTGAATAGCACCAATCTTGCCACTATGAGGTACGGTTAAGACATGGTGGCTACCGAGAATTTGCGTAGCAATTGCAGCAGTATTATCAACTGAAGCATCATCGACTACAAAGATATGCTGTTTTGGTAGCCCAGCAGCAATGGCCGAGCGAATAGTATCAGCAATCAATAACTCCTCATTATGAGCAGGAATAATCAACGCTAATTTCTCGCGTTGTTGACGTTTTTGCTTCGTTTTGGCTCCATTTTTTTCAGCCATAAAAAAGGAGGGCTTTCTTCACCCTCGCTTTTTAATTTATTGTCAGTATTTATATCATGTTTATACCGCTTTTGTCAATACTTTTTTCTTATGTTTTCAGAATTTTGCTTAGTCGCGCCAAAGACTTCTCTTTACCTAGTACCTGCAGGGTATCAAATAAGCCAGGTGCTTCAGTTCTGCCAGTAATTGCTACTCTGATTGCATAAAATAGTTGACCAGGTGTAATATCAAGTTTTTGTGCTAAATCGCGTAAAGTTTTTTCAAGTTCATCATGGGTAAATTCACTATCATTAAGTGTGGCAATTACTTCTTCCAACCAGGTTCTTACCTGGTCTTTGGAATCTTTTTTGTAGAGTAATTCTGTGTTAACTTCTGGTTCATCAAAGAAAAAACCCAGTAATTGTGGTACTTCTGAGAGTTTTTTTATTCTCTCTTGTTCCAAAATTATTACCTGACTTAAATATTCTTTGTTTTTTAACCATGCATCAGGTAGCCATGAAGAAACTAAATCTATTAATTCTGACGCGTTAAGCATGCGAATATATTCCCCATTCATCCAGTCAAGTCTCGTCAGATCAAAAACTGCTGGGCTTTTTTGGACTCGGGTAATATCAAATTTTTCAATTAATTGTTCCAAACTAAAAATTTCTTGTTCAGTTCCATCGTTCCAGCCCAATAACGCTAAAAAGTTTACTAAAGCTGCAGCTAGATAGCCTTGCTTTTGATAACTTAATACATCGACATCGCCATCTCGTTTTGAAAGTTTTTTCTTACCATCCGGACCTAATATTACTGGCAAATGAATAAACTTTGGTCGTTCCCACTTGAAAAGATCATACAATATAGCATGCTTTGCACTTGAGGCAATAAATTCTTCGCCGCGAATTACATGACTTATTTTCATGGCATGGTCATCAATAACATTGGCAAAGTTGTATGTTGGATAACCATCAGCTTTAAGAATTACAAAATCATCAATTAAATCATTATCCGTCTTAAATTCTCCCCTAATTTCATCCTGCCAAATTGTTGTGCCTTCCGGAACTTTTAGGCGAATTGGGTACCCCTTAGTTTCACTACCATTCTGCGGTTCCATATCTTGCTTATACGCAAAAGGTTTGTGTGCAGATATAGCAGCTTGCTTCAATTTTTCAAACTCTTCAGCTGAAATTCGAGAATAGTAAGCTAAGCCGCGCTCTACCAGCTCTTGCGCATATTTTTTATATTCTGGCAATCTTTCCGATTGTACATAAGGCCCAAAGTTACCTTTATGTTCGCCAAGCCAGTAGCCTTCGTCTGGTATAAGTCCAGTCCATGTAAGTCCATCCTCAATATGCTGCACACTTTCTTTTACAAATCTTTCACGGTCTGTATCTTCTAATCGTAAAATAAACTCACCGTTGTGGTGCTTAGCAAACAAATAGTTAAATAATGCTGTCCTAAGACCTCCAACATGAAGTAAACCTGTTGGGCTTGGAGCAAATCGAGTTCTGACAGATTGATTCATATTATTTAGTATAGCTGATTACGACTC
>CAZGCZ010000104.1:0-2294 GCA_964524615.1 uncultured Candidatus Saccharibacteria bacterium | reverse complement strand
CAATTAAAAGAGCAAAAAATATTATAAGACCAAGATACCAACCAATAGGTTTGTGGGTGTAGACAAATTCCGGCGCATTCCAAGAAACAACCACGTGTTCAGGAGTGGCGGGCGCCTCTGATGGCGCAGAATCAGAATTAGTTTTTTTCTCTTTGGAATCCATTGTTATCATTATCGTAAAATTGTACTCAAAAGTCTATTCTAGTGTCTTGGCATGAACCAACTTACATTGTATAATAGCACCCTGATACGGAGAGGTACCCAAGAGGCTGAAGGGGCTGGTTTGCTAAACCGGTAGTAGGGCGAAAGCCTTAGCGAGGGTTCGAATCCCTCCCTCTCCGCCAGATTATGAAAACTCATCGAGCACTTAATTTACAAGCAGATAAGCTAGTGGTTTTTGCAGCCCTGTCACAGCGCAATTTTTCTCAAGCCATGTTAATTTCTCGTTTTGTGTTTGAGCAAGATGCTGTGCCGATCAATCCATTTACCAACTTTGGATATTATCTGTACGAGTTAGTAGATCGGGACGTAGTGCGTAATGGCAATAATAATTTACTAAAAAAAGCCGATGAACTCTGGGTATTTGGAGAAATTAGCGATGGTGTAGAGGCTGAAATTATTATGGCTAAAGAGCATAATAAACCTATTCATTACTTTGACATCAGTAAGTTACCAGACAAAGTTACTGAGATTGCAGAGAAGCAGATAAAAAAAGAAAAATAATCAGGAATGGAGAGGTCGCATAGTGGCCTAGTGCACCGGTCTTGAAAACCGGAGGCCCGCAAGGGTCCGTGGGTTCGAATCCCACCCTCTCCGCCAGAAATTATCTTCTGAAAACACAAAACTAAAGCACACAAACTTAATTGTAACATCATTCATGTGGAAGCATCATTTTTTACTGTTGGAATAAGTGAATTAATCGTTGTTGATAAAAATTTAGCTTCTCTTGGCTGTTAGTAAGCTGATAAATCTTAAGTAAAAATTGATTAAGATTTATGTCAGTAGAATTGAGTTTTATCCCCTCTTCTGCCCGACTAATAGCCGTATTAAAATCCCCTCTTTGTGCTGCAATTTGTGCCAGTGTCAGCCAATCCTGAGTGGTCTTAATTTCTGTTTGATCGAGTCTTTGCTCCCCTATTTTTAGCAGCCCATGCTGGATAAGAAAGTAACTAATTCTTCTTGTGTCATTGCCTGACAAAATAGCTTGAGAAGGAAATTGTTTGGCTACAGCTTGATTTGACTGCGTTAAGTATAGACAAATGGCTTCCATATCTTGAGCCACCTGACTGGCGAGCTCTGCTTTGGCTGCGCTGAGCGCACTATCACAAGCCTGATTATTTTGATTGAGATTAAACTGAGCGATAGCGAGCTGAGTATAAACATGAGCAGACGGAAAATCTTTAGTCGCCTTCTGATAAGTTGATTGAGCCAAGGCATAATCCTGGCTTGTCAGTGCTGCTTGGCCGACAAGATCATACCCATCTTGAAATGATAAAGCCTGGTATGTCTTGATAGCTTGAGAATACTCCCCTGCTTGCTCATACGTTTTGCCCAAAGCAATTTTTACCTGCGGATTACTCAGACTCAGCCAGTCTGCCCGGTGTAAAATGGCCTCGGCTTCGGTAAATTGGCCTTGCTTTGCTAACTCACTCGCCTGCTGGATTTGATCTGATAAAAACTGTAATCGAGAGCGGTTAAGCCAAGGCAAAAGCAACGCCAAAATTATGGCGCTACCAACAAAAATTATTACAAAAAACCACTTTGTGTGGAGTTGCCATTTAAGATTGAAGTTTCTCAAGCTCACCCTCTATTTGACTAATTTGAGCTTTTGTTTTTTCTAGCATTTTTCGTTCATTTTCTACTATCTTTGTTGGTGCTTTTTCAATAAATTCAGCATTATCTAGTTTTGACTGAGTAATTGTAAGTAGGTTTTGTTTTTGAGCCAAGTCTTTTTTAAGGCTCTTAATCTGGTTTTCTTGATTACCTTTCGATATTACCTCAGCAATTTCAAGCTCAAAGCTATCAGCTAATTGTCTGTCAAAATCTAATGGTAAGTTCGGCCAATGTTCATTTATAAGGAGTGTATTTTGCCAGGGCAGATAACTCCAAATGGCCTCAGATACAAATGGCGCAAAGGGGTGGAGGAGCTTAAGTATTGCTTCTAAGCCGTATACAAGGAGGTCAAGATTTGCTTCTTTTTTGGAAAATTCCAGGTACTTATCTGCAAAACTGTCCCAGAGTAGGGAATAGGTGGTTTGTCCAGCTTCAGAAAAGCGGTAATTTTTCATGTCATT
>CAZGCZ010000103.1:0-3299 GCA_964524615.1 uncultured Candidatus Saccharibacteria bacterium | reverse complement strand
TAGTACATTGCGGATTAATGGGTTAGCCGTAAAGGCCCCCACTTTATTTAGTACCGGCGCCACAGCTTCAGTAGCAAATTTTTCATTCCAACTAGCAAATTCATTAACCCAAAAAGCTCTCACAACTGGGTCGGTAACGTTCGCCACTATATCTTTACGATAATTCTTATCCGTTAACATTCGGGTAATCCCAAGCATTGTTGCATCAGGAGTTTCTAGTAACGCCAGTAAGGTAAAACGTAGAATATGCTCTAAGCGAGGTCCCCAAGAATTGCCGAACATTTTTTGCAAAACTCCCACAATTTCTGAAGCAATTGACGAGCGCATATTGGCATCGCTGTTTTCCATTGGATTAAATGAGATTGGATAATCAAGATCTGCCGGATTAAAGTAAACCACATCCTCAAGCCGGTCTTTGGGTATATATCGCATAATATCCTGAGCAAAATCACCGTGAGGATCAACTACAGCAAAGCCATGCCCGTGATAGATATCAGACAACGTTAAAAGCTGGAGCAAGAAACTCTTTCCTACACCACTCTTCCCGATAATATAGAGATGTCGTTGACGGTCAGCTCGCTTAATACCAAACTTGGTATTTCCCAGTCGAAAAGTTGTCGTACCAATCAAACTTAACTCCTCTGCAGGAGTATTGCTTAAGGTTGGTAGATTTGATGGCGGCTCACCCACTTTTGTACTTGTCCAAGCTATATTTGGTGTTTCTACCGAGGTGTGAGGCAAATGATACAAACTAGCCAGCTCTTCAATATTCAAAATTGCGCTGGGCGGCCCATCAAACAAACGAGATTGATACTCTCTGAGCCAGTCTTCACCTTTGACGATTGGTCCGCCTTCAAACCCATTGAGATTAATGGTATTAAATTGCTTAAATCCACCAACTAGAGCTTGCAAACGACCTTTGGCTTGAGCTTCATTCTTCCCTATATAGGCTGCACGAATTTTTACTCCATAACCAAGTTTCTGAATTTTAGTCTCAACGGCAGCGTTAATTGTAGTTTGGCCAGTTGATAGTTCTTTTTTCTCCTCTTTTTTATCCCCTGGAGCTGGGGGTGCGACCACAAATCCTTTAAAGAACGCCACGACCCATGACATTGGCACTGCGACCCATTTTGGTACTACGCTTTGTGCAAACGGTGTTTTACCAGCTTTTATGGCATCAAGATACGCCAACCCGCGTTTGTGCCAGCTGTCGTCCATTGGCTTTACTAAAAATTGTAGCCAAATCTGTTCGTCTTCATCGAGTTTAGCTAAAACGCTCGTAATTCCCGCTAATGGATCAACTTCAAAGCTTGGAAAGGTCTTAATTGGTAAAACTGAGTCACGTGTCAGCTTAATTTCAGTACCAAATACCTCATTTCCAGCAAGATTAGCTGCAGCATAATCCTCGTCTGTACTGACAATTTGCACTGTGGGATATTGAGCATATATTTGCCCCTCTACAAAGTCTTTTAAGTGCTTTGGTACCCAGACGAAAAAGTGAATAAGATTATGTACAGTCGCAATTTCAAAGCTAATGTGTTCTTGAATGAAGCCACCAACTTCAACTTCGGCTGTAGGCCGTAAGATACCGTGCAGACTAGCAAACATTGCTTCGGCAGCAAGTTCTTTCTTGTCATTGTCTTTTGGCACAATTATATGAAGTAGTGTGTGTTCAGTATCTTGCACAAACTCGGTTTTTTTTCGATTTTGCCAGATTAACCAGCCCATATATGCAACCAACGGCACCCATCCCCAGTATTTGAATAAAATAATGCCAAGAGCTGAAAATACTATGCTAAAGGCTTGCCCAATTGGATTCACTAATCACCCTCTTATTGAATATTCTTTAGACGATATGTAGCTTTACCAACTCGTTCAAACTGTGGTTTCTCCTGAAGATTCAGAATAATAGTAGTTGGCTTAACCTGTCGTTTGAGCAGTACGCGTCGCACTATCTCATCTTTACCAAGCGGAGACTGTTCAGACAAGATTTCGCTGATAATATCAGCAACTGTCCCAGGAGTATAACCCCACTGTCGGAGTGCATAAATGCCCCGGCCTATAAGGATAAACCGGTCATCTTTAATAAGTTCGTTATGGACAGCTTGAGTAGTGACTTGTTTGGTATTTGGTTTAAGCTGAGTAACTGCTTTGGCGATTTCAGAAAAATGCATTGGGCGGCCAGATTGTTTAAGTACAATATAGGCTTTATCGCGAATACTACGAGGATTTACTTCTGGCCAGCTCATAAGACCCCAGCGGCCTTCAAAATCAACCAAAACTTTGGAAGCATGGCCAAGCTGCAGAAGCGACTGCTCGCTATGAACACCATCAATGTGCTTTGCAATATTCTCAAAACGGATTGGACGGCCTTGTTTTTTGGCAATTTCAATCATAGCTCGATGAAGTGACTGAATATCCTTTGGAGTGTAGTTCTTTGCAGTGATAATAAGCATACTGTGATCGTCGTTTTCTCCTAAAACCTCAATATCAGGGTTTAATTTTAGCAAGAAGCTAACGCTCGGAGCATCTTTCGATTCTACCTGTAATTGGTTCAATAAATCATCAAAAGCGATAATGCCTCCAATTTCAGTCAATAATTGGGCAACAGCTTCATTCAGCACAGAATCAGGCTGTTTATTAGTGCGCATACGAGTCAAAGCTGCCTTTTCAATCTGTCGAACACGCTCACGAGTTATGCCAAGTTGTTGGCCAATACGTTCTAAAGTAGCAACTTCCTCTCCTGCAATGCCATGGCGGCGTGCTACTACAATACGATCACGATCTTTTTTGAGTACATTAAGAGCCTGAGCAATGAGTTGCTCAAGCTGGGCTGTTTGAATCTGTAAAGTCGTTTTTTTCATAGTAGTAACCATTACACACCCTCATCAATGAGTTACATTATATCATGAAACATACTATAGGTCAAATATATTTACACTACTCTTCTTCTGGGTCCTTTTTTGGCTTTTTCCAGGTTGCATAGTCACAATCCGGATAACGGCTACAGCCGAAAAACTGCCTGCCCTTTTTGGTTTTGCGTTCTACAATGGTGCCCTCGTGGCATTTTGGACACTCCACACCCGTATCTTTAACAATTGCTTTGGTATTTTTACATTCTGGTCAACCTGAACACGCTAAAAATGGCCCAAACCTACCAGATTTAATGACCATAGGCTTGCCGCATACTTCGCAGACCTCATCAGTTTCAATCACTGGGATTTGAACACGCTCAATATTGTCTTGTTTTTCTTTAATGTCTTTCGCAAGCGGATTATAAAATTCCCCTACTACAGGTT
>CAZGCZ010000102.1:0-2151 GCA_964524615.1 uncultured Candidatus Saccharibacteria bacterium | reverse complement strand
TAGATGTATTAGCATATTCTGCCGTTTTTGCTTATCCGCTAAGCAGTACAGAAGTTCTTCATTATTTGTCCGTTTCTACTTTGATGTTGCCACTGGAGCAAGCACTCAAGCAGCTGTTAGCCGAAGACAAAATTGTTCGTGTTGGTAAATTTTGGGGCCTGCCTAAGATCGAATATCCAAACCCACACGACACTCGACTTAGGCATGAGCAACTACTAAAAAAGGCTCGTTCTTGGATGAAATATTTTGGAGCTACGCCGTTTATTCGCGCAATTGTAGTGGTCAACAGCGGGGGATGGGGGAATGTTACAAATCAGAGCAATATTGATCTTTTTGTTGTGACTAAGCCTCATCGAATGTATCTTGGCAAAGCCTTTCTTTATTACGGGCTCAAGTTATTTAAGCAAAAAGAGAAACCAAACAGTCGGGCAGGAAAGTTTGCTACGGGGATGTTTATTACTACTAATGGTGTTAATTTCCAGCGGGATATCATGAAAGTCCCAGAGCCGCTGCTGTACTTTTGGCTGATTTCAGCTCGACCTGTTTATGGTGAAAAAACTTGGTATGGGTTACTACATCGCCAGCCCTTTTTAGCTGAGCGGTTCCCAAATTATCCTTGGCCAAAAACGCGGCTCAAACTACCTTCGGTCGGTTGGCGAGTACTCGATAGCTTGGAAGAGTTGGCCTACAAGCGCCACCTTAGACACGTTGCCAAACAGCCTGCCTATAAACGCAGCCAGGCTTTCTTAAGAATCCGACCAGATATTATTAATCAACGCCCAGAAGACAAAAGCGAAGAAATTACCAAGCACTACAAAGAAATTCGAACTAGTCTATGACGCGCTAGTAAGCTCGACAAATTTTTGCATAAGTTTGGGCATGGTAATTTTTGCAGCCAGTGCCGCTTTTGGGTAAAGACTTTGGTCGGTAAGGCCGGGCATTGTATTAAAGTCGATTACAAACAGTTTGCCATTTTGGATCAAAACATCGGTCCGTGAGAGATGCCGAGCACCCAATAATTGATGAAGATTTGCCACTAATTTTTGTGCCTCAAGTTGTAGATTTTCTGGCACGTTTTTCGGTGGGCACAGCTCTTGGGTGGAGCCATTATATTTATTCTCATAATCAAATTCTTCACCTGTTGGAGGGATAATTTCAATCACTGGAAGGGCCCTAGAATTTAGTACGCCAATGGTAATTTCATTTCCGTCAATGAGCTCTTCGAGCAACATGGTTCTGTATTTTTTGAACAAATCTTGAGTGTTGTAGTTTGGCTGGTTTGGATCACGCACAATAAATGTGTCTATGCTAGAGCCGCCCTCAATCGGTTTTAACACGTATGGACCCTTTAATAATGGTGATTTTTGCAGTGTTTGACTATCAACTTCTTCCCATTTTGGTGTCAAAATATGGTGTTTATCCAGTTCTTTTTTAAACAACACTTTGTTAAAAGTTTTTTTACAAACGCTGGGATCTGATCCAAGATAGGGTAGGCCGAGCTTCTCTAGTTGTGTTTGAATTGTGCCATCTTCACCACCGGCGCCATGCAAGATTGGGAAGACACAATTAACTTTGTTTACAAAACTAGCCAAAGCCTCCATGTCTTCTTGTGGGTCATAGCTAAACACCTCGTGCCCAGCTTCTTGCAAGGTTTCCGCTACTACTGCACCTGAACGCAACGAAACGTCACGTTCGTCTGATGTGCCACCTAATAAAACGAGAATTTTCATACCAATATTATAACTCTTTTTAGGCTATTTCATCTTGACATAGCTCATAAGCTTTATTACACTAATTTCTAGCACTCGGGTGATAAGAGTGCTAATGCTTTCAAAGCACTAGCAATAATTTTTAATTAATGTGGAGGTCGTATGAAACTCAAACCGCTCGCCGATAAAATCGTTTTAGAGCAGCTCAAAGCAGAAGAGAAATCAGCTGCTGGCATAATTTTGCCTTCTGAAGCTCAAGAAAAACCGAAGCAAGCCAAAGTTTTGGCTGTTGGAGCTGATGTTAAGGAAATTAAGTCAGGGGACATGGTTTTGTACAAAAGCTATGGGCCGGATGAAGTTAAGATTGATGGCACGGAATACCTAATAGCAAAAGAAGAGGACGTTCTGGCGATTGTAGAGAAAGGAGACAAAAAATAATGGC
>CAZGCZ010000101.1:0-2837 GCA_964524615.1 uncultured Candidatus Saccharibacteria bacterium | reverse complement strand
GCTAAAACAGTGAACCCGTTTTCATCATAAATGCCTTTAGCTTTTGTATTTTTATTTGAACAATACCACAAATCATCTTCCCCGACCTTTTCAGTGTTGACTTTGTCAAATACTGGGTATCCAAGTGCAGAAATTAGTAATTTTGCATCATCAAAAAACTCTAAGATCGTCTGTGATTTAAATTCATGAAGATTATTACGAGCTGGAACAGTAGCGTTTGTAATGCGCATCCGATTTGCTGCTTTAGCTTGCTCTACAGCAACTGATTCTAAAAACTTTACATCGCCTTTTTCAAGGCTATTATCTTTTGCCACAATAATTAGTGCAATTTCCCAAAAATCTTTCTTTTGATCATGATCCTTTACTCTATGTGAAAAATTCTCACATTCACCTATGTAAATTTGTTCGGCTTCCCTGTCACTTAAAATATAGATAGCTGGCTGTTTTAATTCCAAACGCTCTAAGACCTCCGAGAGCATCGTTCAAGGTATCAATAATGCTTAAGCGAAACGATTGTATAAAACTACAACCATAACACCAGCCGGATTACCATCTGGTAAATGAATCGTAATAGTTTTTGCTGTTCTCGAATCTTGCATGTGTTTGAATTTAAGTCTTATTAAATTATACTCCTTTGAGGTGATCAAAGTAGAATAAAGAAGATCGCGTTAAATCTGTATATGGTGATCCCACGGGGAGTCGAACCCCGGTTACCAGGATGAGAACCTGGCGTCCTAACCACTAGACGATGGGACCTCGTCCAAATCGTGCGTAGCGCACACTATACCATAATTCTCTGATCTTTTCTACTCTAGACGGCGCTGACGAATTTGCTATCATGGCATTAGTATTAAGTGTGTTTGACATAAATACCAAGCGTTCGTATAATGTTCGTAAGAGTGATTTATGTGTGCTAGCAGGGCGGTCTGTAACTAGTGACCATAACTAGTTTGACAGGGCGCTTTGTACTATATATAGTGTATTTTAGCTTAAGCGGTACACTAGTTAATTAAGCCAGAAATAAACGGAGGGTGGATTATGAGTATCCAAGTTATTAAAAAGCGCAACGGTCGAATTGCTGATTTTGATCGCACGCGTATCGAAGTAGCCATAGCCAAGGCCAGTGCAGCGGCCGATAATGAAATAGCTGCCGAGGATATTACATCCCTCGTTGATGCAATTATTGCCAATGTCGAAGCAGACTTTCCGGAAACCACCCCCGACGTTGAATCAATCCAAGACCATGTAGAACGTGAGTTGATGCGCTCGGAGTACTACAACACCGTACGGGCGTATATTTTATACCGCGAACGTCACAAAAGCATTCGTGCCGAAGAACAAGCCGAGTCGGCTGAAAAGCTCGAGGCTAGTGAACTGCGCGTCATCAAATGGGATGGCAGCACCGAATTCTTTAGCTACTCTCGCCTGATCAAAGATCTGATTATTGCGGCTCAAGGCTATGAAGACAAAGTCAATGTTGATGAGCTGGCCCAAATGATCAAATCAAATCTCTATGACGGTATTCCAGCTACCGAGCTGGTTGATTCGATGATTATGGCAGCCAAGGCCTACATCGAACGCGACGGGGCCTATTCGCAAATTGCCTCGCGTCTGTTGCGCAAGAAAATTTATCAAGAAGTATTTAATATTCCCGACACCACTGATCCAAAAGAAGCTCATCACTCCCAGTTTACTAATTTGATTGAAGAATCAGTTAAGCTCGGCTTGCTAGATAAGCGCTTGCTGCAATACGATCTCAAAGCTCTAGCCGAAGCTATTAATCCAGATTATGACGACTTGCTCGATTACATGGGCCTACATATGCTCTACGACCGATACTTATTGCGATCGGAAGGTCGCGTGAGTGTCATGGAAACACCGCAAATGTTTTGGATGCGTGTAGCTATGGGCACGGCCTTAGTTGAAGGCAAAGACAAGACCAAGCGTGCCATTGAGTTTTATGAAATTTTGGCTACATTGCGTTATGTTACTTCGAGCCCGACACTCTTTAATGCCGGCACGAATTTCCATCAGCTCTCCTCCTGCTTCCTAAATACCGTCGATGATAATCTCGATAATATTTTCAAAGTCTATCTTGATAATGCTCAGATGAGTAAGTATTCAGGTGGTATCGCTACTGATTGGACCAATATTCGTGCCACTGGATCGCTTATTAAAACAGTCAATATTTCTAGTCAGGGCGTGATTCCTTTTCTAAAGATTGCCAATGATGTGACGGTTGCTATCGCTCGCTCTGGCCGACGCATTGGTGCCACTTGTGTTTATCTCGAAAACTGGCACATGGACTTTGAAGACTTCATGGAGCTGCGCAAAGGCACCGGTGATGACCGCCGCCGTACTCATGACATGAACACAGCTACTTGGGTGTCGGATCTTTTCATGAAGCGCGTGGCCGAAGATGGCCCATGGACTCTGTTCTCGCCTGATGAAACGCCAGATCTTCACGATCTCTATGGCAAAGCTTTTGAGAAGCGTTATAAAGAGTACGAACAAATGGCTGCACAAGGCAAAATTACTTTATATAAAACTATTTCGGCCACTAGCTTGTGGCGCAAGATGCTGACGATGCTATTTGAAACCGGCCATCCATGGATTACTTTCAAAGATCCAAGTAATATCCGCAGCCCGCAGGATCATGTTGGTGTGATTCATAACTCCAATCTTTGCACTGAAATTACACTTAACAACTCAACTGACGAAACAGCAGTTTGTAACCTCGGCTCGATTAATCTTCCCCGCCATATCAAAGACGGCGTGCTCGATGAAGAATTGATCAAAAGCACCACGCTAACCGCCATGCGCATGCTTGATAACGT
>CAZGCZ010000100.1:0-9630 GCA_964524615.1 uncultured Candidatus Saccharibacteria bacterium | reverse complement strand
AGCAACCTTGCCATCTTTAAATATGTTTTGAATTTTATGCGCAGTCTCTGGCAAAAATGATTCGAGAGATTGGGCAATCCAAACCAATTCAGCAATTATTTCATCTAAAAGTTGCTTGACCTTTTTTGAATCTGTCTTTGCTAACTCCCAAGGCTTTTGCTGTTCAATTTTTTGGTTAAGCGAAGTAATTGTATTGAATATGTCTGCTAGCACACTATTAAATCGACAATTATTAATTGCAACTTTAATATCAAATTTATTTTGAGAATCAAGGCTAGTATATTCGCTATTGCTATAACGAGTTGCCATACTTGCTACTCGGCTTACTAAATTACCAAGATCATTTGCCAAATCAGCGTTATAGACAGCATCGAAGTGTTTCAGGTCAAACTCACCATCACCGTCATAGGGAATATAGCGCAATAGATAATACCTCACAGCATCCGCCCCATATTTTTCCACAATCTGATTAGGTTCAATCACATTCCCAAGCGATTTGCTCATTTTTACTCCACCGGCAGCACTAACAAAACCATGCCCAAAAACAGCCTTTGGCGGCTTTAGCCCTGCTGAAAATAGCATGGCTGGCCACATGGTTGTATGAAAGCGCAAAATATCTTTTCCTACTACATGCAAATCTGCCGGCCACCATTTGGCGAAATTTTCTGTATCATTCTCGTAGCCAATCGCCGAGATATAGTTTGATAGAGCATCAAACCAAACATACATCACATGACTCGGATCGCCTGGCACTTCAACCCCCCACTCAAGTTCAGTTTTGGGGCGAGAAATACTAACATCCTCAAGCCCACTGCGAATAAATTGCAAGATTTCATTTTTACGCAATTGAGGAAAAACTTTGAGCTGATCGTTTTCAATAATCTTTTCTAACTGATCTTGATATGCGCTTAGCTTGAAGAAATAACTCTCTAAGGTGGTTTGCTGTGGTACGGTGCCATGATCCGGGCATTTGCCATCAACCAATTCTTTTTCAGTCATAAATCGTTCGTGACCAACACAATAAAGCCCAGAATACTCACCTTTGTATATATCTTTCTCGCAGGCTTGCCATAATTTTTGTGCTGATTTTTTATGTGCCTCACTTGTAGTACGAACAAAGCTGTCGTTACTTACATTAAGCAATTTAAGAATATCTTGAATTGCTGCAGAATTTTCAGCTGTGAAGTCGTGGACGGTTTTGCCAATTTTTTTAGCAGATTCTAAAATTTTTTGACCATGCTCATCGGCTCCGGACAGAAAAAAAGTGTCATCACTTAACGAGCGGTGATACCTAGCTAAAACATCCGCCTGCACAAACTCAAGTGTATGGCCAATGTGGAGTTTGGCATTAACATACGGGATGGAAGTGGTGATATAAAACTTATTTTGGCTCATTTGGTGATTTGCCCTCGGATTGTTTGGCGGCGGTTTTGAATTGTTCGACTACTGCAGATTTTTCACTACTGGTAGCCATCGGCAATTTATTTGTTGGGCTAACGCTTGTTTTAGTTTTACGCCGACGCTTAATGGCTAATTTTAGCACGATGGCTAATATGATTCCAGATAATAGCAATGCAAGTATTGCCCACATTGGCCACCAAATTAGCTGTGCAGAAGCCGTTGCTAAAATTGGGATGCCTTCTTTTGCTTGGATTAGTCTTCCGAGAGCAGCATGAGCAAAGTTTGATCCAAACAGCAAGGTATATCCGGTTGATTTTTGTCCTGCTGCTAATGAACCAATGGTTTTTTGCTGAGAAGTAGAGCCAGCTCGCAATTCAATAGCATAATTATCTCCGGAAACATTCGCAGGCCCAGTAGCTGTAAAGCGTGTAAGACTCACAAAAGGTAAGATGATATATTGTTCAAGTTTGAGACTGCCAGTGGTGGCTGCGCTTGGCGCAACACTTTTAAAGCTCACAAGAGTGTTCTCATATTGATAGTTAGTATCCGTATGCCCCTGCATAACAGCAGGAGGAGCGCCATCATCTTGTCCCCAAATCGCAAATGCGAAATGATCCAGATCACTTTTACCAAAGTTATTAAATTTTTCACCCCAAGTCGGGTCCACATTAATCCAACCGACCTTTGGGATATAGACTTCGACCCAGGAATGCAGCGAATCAGCGACTGACTCCGACTGCTTAAGATTCCCCGAGTAAGCATATCCTACCGGCATACGCGCCGGGATGCCTTGGCTGCGCAAAAGCGCAATCAAAAGATCAGAGTATTCTAAACAAACTGCATTGGTTGGATTTTCCAAAGCTTTGACAGCGCCTTGGCGAATATTATATTGAATCTTGGCATTGTTATATGTCAGCTTATCAATTACAAACTGGTCAAGGGCCTGAGTAATTTTAGCTACGTTATCCCCTGTCGAGGCAGTGGTTGCCTGAGCCTGCTGTATAATATTTGAATCCGTACTTTGCCAATACTGTGTAGGTTTAGTATATTTTTTTACTAAATCCGTCGGGATATCACGTTTATTACCGCTTTTACTCAAATCATAATCCATGTATGTTTCGACACTATCGATATTCGTCTTGACCGTGACTGTTTGATGAGCTGGTACCTGGAAATCCGCCAGAACATTACCATCTTCATCAAGGTGTGTACTAGAAGGCGCTGGGTCTAAAGAATTAATAAAGATTTTTTGGCTGGTTGTGTCAGGAGGTAATGTCACAGTAAACGTTTGACTGTGGCTTGTGTTATTTTGCAGTGGAAAGTTAAAGTTCACATTGTAGATTGTCTGATCGCCAAAAATAAGCGTAATTGAAGAATGCGCTAAATCACTTCTATTGAAGCTATAAACCTGTTTATCATTTTCTACACCCAGAAAAGTTGGCTGGACTGTTGTAGCGTGAACATGTCCAAAATCACCAGGAACTAACAAACGCGCGCTGTAATTTTGAGTAACATCACTATCGCCAATGGCTGGGATAAAAACAGTATGAGCCGAGCCTTTAGTCTCTACGAGCTTATTCGTATCGTAATCAACATGAAATGTCCAACTCAAACCATTGCCAACATTCGTGCGATTAAAATGGACGGTAATTTCAATAAAATTATAGCTATAGCCGTCAACAGTGCTCTGCTGAGTTGCAGTAGTAGTGGGGATTAATGTTCCGTCATTATAGTAAGCCCGAACATTTGTAACATTATCAGTCGGCGTTGAAAGCTGGACGCTGTCTAATACAGTTCGATCAGTGTTATTGGTTACATGAAATGTTTGGGCAACATGAGTATTGCCTGAATCATCAACAATATAATCAACGTTTGACTGATATGAAAACGAGGCAGCATGAGCTGAAGTTGGCCAAAGGCCCTTCACTCCGGCAGTAATTAAAGATAAAGCAAAAATTATGAGAATTATTGCCCGAACACGGCGCTTACTTCTGTTAAAACGCATAAGCTTATTGTAGCATAAGCAATATTTAAGCTTGGGTAGAAATAATTCTTACAAGTATTGCTCTAGTGCCTGATAGAGTTTGCGCCAATCCTCTAGCGAAAGTTCTTGTGCGCGCACCATGAGATCAATATCTATAGAGGTAAATATCGGCTCAAGTTGCTGCATACTTAGTCCCAAGCCTGCCATTAAATTATTCTTGAGCATTTTACGCCGCGCCGCAAAGCTCATGCGCCAGAGTCGAAAAAGCTTTTTCTCGTCAGCTGGGAAAACCGGCTTAGATAGAATAGTTAGGTGTAGAATTGCAGAATCAACCTTTGGTGCAGGGTAAAAACTGCTGGCCGGCACTATTTGAGCAATATGAGCTTTAGCATAATACTGAACGCTCAGCCCAAGTAAGCTCATAGCTCCAGCAGTAGAAGTAATCCTCTCTGCTACTTCCTTCTGAATAAGTACCGTAATAGTTTGCGGTTTTATTGGCGCATTCATTAATTTCTGAAAAACAAATGATGTAATGCCATATGGTAGATTCGCAACTACTTTGTATACTTTTGGGACTTGACTCATGTCAAAATGACGAAAATCTTGATGGATAACTTCCGTGTTCGCTATATCTGATTTTTCGAGAATTGGGATGAATCGTTCATCGAATTCTACAGCTATTACCCGAGCTACTCTTGATCCTAATTGGCTCGTCAAGGTTCCTACGCCAGGGCCAATTTCTAAAACAACATCGGTCTTTTTTAATTTAGCAGTGGCAATAATTGCTTCCAGCGCGGTCTTATCAATTAAAAAATGCTGGTCACGTTGCTTATCGAGTTTGATATCCGCAAGGGCAAGCGCCGCCCGTAAATCATCAATGTCAGTTAATCTCATTGGCTAATAATTACCGTGAGCTAACCAGTAAGCCCAGGCATTATTGGGGTTTGAGTAACGTCGAGCAATATAATTGAGAGTCCAGTTAATTTGTGCTGCCGCGTCATACCCTACCTCACAACCATTAATATCTTGCCCAAGGCCACAGGCACCACTTTTTGCATTTCTTGCATAGACATTCCAGTTTGATTCACGGCTGATGATATTGTAAACGCTTGTCCATTGAGCGCCTGTCCATCCTCTATCTGCCGCCATTTGCTGAGCTAGGGCAATAATATCGCTTTTTGAACCTACTGCAACTTGTCGGCCACGCACAATTATTTTGTCTACCGCTGGTTTTAATACTTTTGACTCCAATAGCCCTCGATTTGTCTCTACATTGTCTTTGTAAGTTACTAGGTATGTTTTTTGAAGAATACCATCACTGCCAGCCTGCTTAACTTGTTCAGTACCAACTGGCAATGTGTCATCGTAGGTGATTTTTACTCCAGCCGTAATGGTCTCACTTTCAGTCACGACATTTTGATTAACTCGGTTGATGATAATACGTTGCCCTTCGTATATTGGGTCTGTTTGCGAGGTGTTGATTAAGTCGCTGCTCGAAAGTTGTAAATTGTGCTCGGCTAACAGCTGCTCCACTGTTTTGGCTTGAGTACGAAAGTTATACGTCTGCGCGCCTACTACAACTTCTACAGGTTTAGCTCGCTTGATAACCACCTTATTGCCCACAAAATTATCAGTAGCAAACTCAGTTACTTTTGTAAGCGTTACTTCATCTTCATCAAACAAAGGAAGCCCGGCGCCAGTTACTATTTGACGGGGGCTTTGATAAGCGCTCTGTGTCATGAGAGTTTTATTGCCATCAACAATCATAACAGGCATGCCTCGGTAAACATTAATGTTAAAGTCAGCTTGGTCAATTGGCGTATTAGCGCTAGGTTCTACAATATCACCAGGTGCCAAATCCACATTAAACTGCTTGAGCACATCACCTACGGTGCCAGCATCAGTCGAGACTATTCGTTTGCTATCATCGACATACAAACTCACCACGCTACCATGGCCCGCATAAGCTTTAGCCAAAGAAAAGCTAAGATCATTATTAGCATATTTACTAATTAGAACGGCTACAACAAAAACAGCTCCCACGACCGCAATTGTTCGAGGGCGAATATAAACTTTGATATGCTTTATTACCGTACTGCTGCTGGTAAAAAACTTCTGAAATTTTATTCTGCTTAAAATAATAAGCCTCTACATTACTATAAGAAGGCTTTTGTTTTTGTGTGTGTTGATAGTTATTTTATCTGAAATTCGGTCTTTTTGTCAATCTACTTGTGCTTTTGGTTGTACAAAAAATTGCGTCAATCAAAAAATCACTATTCTCCTGTTACTTTTGATGCCTAAGTCTTTTTAAGAGGAGCAAAATTAAGGTTAAGTCGTTTTTGCCCAATACCTTCAAAAGCTATCTCAGCTTCTTCATCTTCAACAAATGTAACTATGCCTTCACCAAAGACTTCATGATATATTCTATCTCCTACTTGCACATGAGGACGTTCAATTTCCTCAAAAGTTTCTGGTAAGGATGTGGAGAGACTGCTGCCCAAACCAAGTTTTGTTTGGATTAATTCTGTCGGGATATCGCTAAGAAAGCGGCTCGGTGCATTATGCTGCGTTGCCCCATAAATTAGTCGCGTGGCGGCGTTAAGCATAAAAAGATACTGCTTTGCACGCGTCATACCTACATAACACAGTCGTCTTTCCTCTTCGAGCTGCTCAGCATCAAAGATAGAGTTGGCATGAGGAAATAATCCCTCTTCCATCCCCACAATAAACACTGCGGCGAACTCAAGACCTTTCGCTGCATGCACGCTCATCATGGTAACGGATTCACCATCAAAGTTCGTGTTATCAATGTCAGATAATAACGCAATTTCAGATAAGAAATCATCCAGCGTAGACTTATCAAAGGTTTTTGCTACTGAAATCAGCTCTTTAATATTCTCAACGCGTTCGGCTGCAAGCACAGAGCCGTCGTCAAGCCAATCGAGATACCCACTGCGTTTGAGGATATATTCAAGCGTCTCGGCAGGAGTTAACTTATCGCTATCAAGCCTTGCTCGAGTCATAAATTCAGCAAACTCAACAAAACTTTTGGCAGCTTTGGTAGTTAAATTAGGGATCTGCTGAGCTTTTTGCATTGCTTCGAGCAAAGTCAATTCATTGCGCAAAGCATAATCCGCTAAGCGAGCGAGCGAGCGTTCTCCTAAGCCGCGTGGAGGTAAATTGGCTACTCTCGTCCAACTCACAGAATCATTGCCACCAGCTAAAAAGCGCAGATAACATAGGGCGTCTTTGATTTCTTTTCGAGCATAAAATCGAACGCCGCCGACTATTCGATAAGGCAAGTTGTGGCGAAGAAATGTTTCTTCCAGCGGGCGCGACTGAGCATTTACCCGATAGAGGATTGCAAAATCATTGAGGCTCAAGGTTTTGTCTTCTCGGATTAAGCGCTCAATTGTTTGAATTATAAAATGCCCTTCAGTAATTTCATTGGTGAGTTGTTCGACGAATATTTTTTGTCCTTTACCCGCGTCGGTCCATAACTTTTTGTCAGATCGATTGGTATTTTGGGCAATGACTTGATGGGCCGCATCAAGAATGTTTTGTGTACTCCGATAATTTTGTTCCAAACGAACAACTTGCGCTTCTGGCCAATCTCGTTCGAAGTTTAAGATGTTGCGATAGTTTGCTCCTCGCCAGGAATAAATACTCTGCCAATCATCCCCTACCACGCAAATATTTTTGTGGGTTTTAGCAAGTAAGTGAACAAGCTCATACTGAGCAGTATTCGTGTCTTGATACTCGTCAACAAAAATATAACGGAAGCGTTTTTGATATTCGTTGAGAATTTTTGGTTCATTTCTAAACAGCTCTACTGTCCGCATTATTAAATCATCAAAGTCCATAGCACCTGCCTTTTTGAGCTCCGCTTGATAAACTGGGTACACCAGCGCCGCCATCTTTTGAATAGGACCATATGTCATCTGCTCATATTCAGCAGGGGTTATGAGCTCATTTTTAGCTTGCGATATCAGCCCTCGAATAGCCCGAGGGTTATACACCTTTTCATCAAGCTGGAGTTTTTTCATGACGTCTTTGGTAATCGCCACACTGTCATTATCGTCATATATCACAAAGCTAGTTGGAAAACCGATGTTTGCCGCTTCGCGACGAAGAATTCGCACACAGACAGAATGAAAGGTCCCCATGAATGGAAAAATTTGCGCACCAGCCGGCCTGCCGAGCAATCGCAAAATGCGTTCGCGCATTTCTCCGGCAGCTTTGTTAGTAAAAGTCACAGCTAGAATTTCGCTGGGAGACACACCTTTGTCGGCAACAAGATAAGCAATGCGGTGGACAAGCGTTTTGGTTTTACCAGAACCAGCTCCAGCCAACATCAAAAGCGGACCGTCCGGTGCCATGACGGCTTCGCGTTGCGCTTGATTGAGCCCCTCGAGTATATTCACCTATCAATTGTAGCGCAGACGCTGCTTTAGGTTAAGCTACTTGGCGGCTTGTTGTGTCTTTTTGATTAGTTCGTAAGCTTCTTCTGGACCTGCCCAACCAGTCACTTCGACTTTTTTGTTCTGGAGATCTTTATAATGCTCAAAGTAATGGGTTACTTTGTCTTTAAAATGCTTGCCAAGGTCATCAAGAGTTTTAACGTGTTCATAATGTACGTCATCATGCGCTACACAAACAATTTTTTCATCATTCTCGCCACTATCAACCATGTGCATCACCCCAAGTACGCGGGCGTAAACAAGTACGCCCGGATAAAGCGGCTCATCGATTACAATTAACGCATCAAGTGGGTCGTTATCGTCACCTAGCGTTTGAGGAATAAAGCCATAATCATATGGCTGCTTGAGATTAGTGGGCTGGACTCGATCGAGCATAATCAGTCCTGAATCTTTGTCTAATTCATATTTGTTCCCGGAATTGCGCGGAATTTCGATAATTACATTAACAACTTCTGGGGCGTTTTCGCCAATACCGACATCTTTAAGTGACATTCTAACTCCTTTTTATTAATTCTAATGCCAAAGCTCATTTGAGCTCAAGCGTGAGCAATTCGGGCAAACTGCTCGGGATTAATGCTATTGTGACCCACTAACAAGCCGTCACAGTTATTTTGCTTGAGATAACTGACGGCATTTTCGTCATCTACACTCCCCCCATACAAAACTTTTATTTTTTTTGTTTGTTCATCCCCAAAGCGACTAACCAACTGTTGACGTATAAAGCCCATCATGGCATTAGCATCATCCGGCTTATCAAAGTTATCATTACCAATTGCCCAAATTGGCTCATAAGCAATAACTAACGAACTCGAATCGGCTGGGCTGACTTCATTGAGGTCTTGTTCAAGCTGCAGAGCAACTGCTTGGCGAGCTGCTCCAGCTTCGTGCTCAGTCAGTGTTTCACCAACACATAAAATTGGTATTAATTCATGCCGAAGAGCAGCCTCAAGCTTTTTAGCCACAACAGCGTCGTCTTCGTGGAAATATCGCCGCCGCTCAGAATGTCCAATAATCACATAATCCACAAAATCTCGCACCTGAGTACCGCTAACTTCACCGGTAAACGCGCCTTCATCATGGTCGTTAATATTCTGCACACCAAGTCCGAATAGCTTATCTAAGCCGCGTTGTCTTATCATCTGATAAATTGGATAGACAGCCAAATATCCCGGACAAAGCACAATATCATGATCACTGTGCTCAATAGAATGAGCTAGCTGTTCCACAAGCAGAGAAGCTTGTTCGACACTTAAGTTCATTTTCCAATTTCCAACAATTAGAGCCACTTGTTACTCACCCAGGTTAATGCTTATGTTGTATTATACAGGTTTCGATCAGTACAAAAACTATTGACTTTTTAACATAAATATATTATTATTTGGTTCGGGCGGAGGGGACTTCACCATTTCCCAACCAGGAAAGAGGATCCCTCCCGTGGAACCAATAACAGAAAATTCACTCGAGAATAGTCCAGCCACTGGACCAACTCAGACCAGTCCAAATCCATACAAGAAAGCCTTTTGGGTGCTGGTCGCGGTTGTGCTGGCGGTTGGACTTCTTGCTGGCGGTTTTGCCGCCGGATATCACTACCGCAGCGGTCACGAACTTGTGGAGATCCACGATTCATCCGTTTCGCGGTAACAAGCGTGGGGGTCCCCCGTAAAAAGCCTGTGCCCCAACCCCGCTCAGGTGGGCCCACGGGGGATCCCCGCCTTTCACCCCTCCCTTAATACCCGTTTGAAGCCGATCGCTCCAGACGGGTTT
>CAZGCZ010000099.1:0-3468 GCA_964524615.1 uncultured Candidatus Saccharibacteria bacterium | reverse complement strand
TAACTGATAAAATTCTAACATGACTCAAGTTGATGACTATCTTGCTAAGCTTACGCCTCAGCAAAGGACTGAACTCCAAAGAATCCGAGGTATCGTTAAAACAACTCTTCCAGATGTCGAAGAAGTTATGAGTTATGGCATGCCAGGATTTAAGTATAAAAAGAAATACTTAATTGGATATGCTGCTTTTAAAAATCATATGAGTATTTTTCCTGGAGCAGCCCCGGTTGAAGCCCTCAAAAATGACTTAAAAGATTTTCAGTTGTCCAAAGGTACTATTCAATTTACCTTAGAAAATACTATCCCCGAACGCATTATTAAAGAACTAGTGCGTATTCGAGCTCGGGCAATTTTAGACAACTAAAAACATGGTGTGTTACTATATAAAGTAAAGTGTCACTATAATAGTTTGCTATAAAAAGGAGATTCGCAATTCATGCCAGCTAAACTTATCAAGAAAAACGACAAAGTATCAGATTCAATTTACCAACGTCGCTGGTGGATCCTCGGCGTACTCTGCTTAGCACTCTTTATAGTAATGATCGATAACACCGTCTTGAATGTTGCCTTGCCGACACTCAGTAAAGAATTGCACGCCACCAGCTCACAGCTGCAGTGGATGGTTGATGCATATTCGCTCATTTTTGCAGGTCTACTTTTCACGGCAGGCGCAGTCGGTGATCGCTATGGTCGCAAAGGGATATTCCAAGCTGGGCTAGTCTTGTTTGGGCTGGTCTCAGCTTATGCAGCCTTCGTAGCAAATAGTGCCGGCGCAGTTATTGCAGCCCGTGGTATCACTGGTTTGGCAGCAGCAATGATTATGCCTGCAACCCTATCAATTTTGACAAATGTTTTCCCGCCAAAAGAACGCGCTAAAGCCGTTGGCATATGGGCCGGTATTGTTGGTGTTGGTGTGGCGATCGGGCCACTCCTTGGTGGATTATTGCTTGATCATTTTTCATGGCACTCAGTTTTCACTATTAATATTCCAGTGGTGATTATTACGCTCTTAGCAGCCGCCTGGTTGGTGCCACGTACGGCTGACCCATCGCATGCAAGTATCGATCCATTGGGCGGAGTTCTCTCAACGGTTGGTTTGATTGCGCTTGTGTACGCCATTATCGAAGCACCAAACTATGGCTGGCTATCTGCTCGAACACTCGTTATAGGTGGGTTAGGTATTGTAATATTGGCTGTATTTACGTGGTGGCAAATGCGCACTAAACATCCAATGCTCGATGTGCGACTATTTAAAAACAGAGCATTTAGTATTAGTTCGCTATCAATTGGCTTAGTGTTTTTTGCCCTATACGGTGTATTTTTCAGCTTCTCATTATTTCTACAACTCGTGCGCGGTTATTCGCCACTCGAATCTGCTGTACGAATGTTGCCCATCGCCGCAGTTTTGGCATTTGCCTCCCCTGCTTCAACTCCACTGGCCAATCGCTTTGGTAAACGCCGGGTAGTGGCTGGCGGAATGTTTATTGTTGCAATTGGAATCTTTACCTTCTCTACAGTTGGCATTAATTCCTCATACCTTCATCTTGTAATCGGCATGGTGATTATGGCCTTTGGAATGGGTCTGGCAATGTCACCAACAACCGACCTTCTGATGTCATCAGTACCAAAAGCCCGAGCTGGCATGGGCTCTGCCATGAATGATACTGCCCGAGAATTAGGTGGGTCTTTGGGAGTTGCTGTACTAGGTAGCTTGCTTGCGTCTGCTTACGTGCACAATGTAGCAAAAATCACTACTAATCTTCCGCAGCAAATTAAAACTGTGGCAGAAAGCTCATTGGCTGGCGGATTGGCAGTATCACAACAATTGCCTGCACCTGCAGGAGAAATTTTTTCGCTCGGAATAAAAACTTCTTGGATGAATGGTTTTCACCGTTCACTTTTAATCGGATCAGTGGTCATTCTAATTGCGTCGATTGTAGCTTATCTAGGCTTACCAGAACACGCCGCCGATGTTATCCCTGAAGAAGGAGATTTTGAAGTACAAGAAGCTACGAGTACAAAATTAAAAGAGTCAGCTGCTAAGTAGTATTAACCCTGCCTCAAAACTCTTTCATTCTCATTTCATTTATAATAGAATATCATGATGTCATCGGGGTGTGGCGCAGTTGGCTAGCGCGCCGCGTTTGGGACGCGGAGGCCGAAGGTTCGAGTCCTTTCACCCCGACCATGACTTCATTACCAAAAATCCGCAAGTATTAACTCGCGGATTTTAGTTTGGATTAAAAGTGTTACTTGGACGCAGGTTTTGCAGGAGCAGCTGGAGTTGAGCTACCTTTATCGAGTTTTTTCTTGATGACAAAGTAGTAGATCAGCGCAGCTAACCAGCCAAGCCCGAAGAAGAACCCGACAATTAGTATGACCAACCAAAGCGTTTTGTCGTTTTCTGTTTCCCAATTGGTTCGTTTGGCAGCATCGATCAGCATCATAATCCAGAAGATAAAGAACAAAAGTCCAACAATTGCGGCGATTATGAAAAATATGAGTAAGCCTATGGCAATCCCAGTTCCGGCGGTTGTACTAACCGTCGAGGTTGAATAATCTGTACTATAGTCAATTGCAAAAGCCTTAGCAACTGGCAATGCCGCCATAACTGCAGTTGCAGCCGAAGCTTTGATAGCAAGATTTTTTAAATGATTCATAATAATAATCCTTTTTAATTATGCTTAAGCTTATTGTAGCTTGTCCGGCTCAGGTTTGGCAAGATAGCTTGAAAATTTGTTCAGCTTGGGTTAAACTGGGGTGTCATCGGCACTAGTATTGCCGGTATAATGAATGTACGCGGGTATCGTATAATGATTATTACTCCTGCCTTCCAAGCAGGCGATGCGGGTTTAATTCCCGCTACCCGCTCCACGCCATGATCAAGGTGGCCTGTGACTTGCCCCCGTAGCTCAGCTGGATAGAGCAACGGTTTTCTAAACCGTCGGTCGCAGGTTCGAATCCTGCCGGGGGTACCATGGTGGATGTAGCTCAGCTGGTTAGAGCAACGGGTTGTGGTCCCGTAGGCCGTGGGTTCAAGTCCCATCATCCACCCCATTGACTTATTCGTTATTTTATTGTATTATTCACAAGTTCTACGTTGCTAGAACTTGGTTCATTTTTTTGTTTAAGCGATTGACTTAACAAAAAATGACGATCACATCAAAGCCTCGAATCCCCGATAGTCCGTGAGCCAAGGAGTAGCGACATGCAGTACGTTTTCAACGTCCACCCAGTGCCCTACGGGGAGCTGGAGCAAATGCTGAATCGAGCCCGACACGAAGTGGTGGCCGTAGTGGGGTCACCGAGCTACTTCGAAGGACCTCAGGGTGATGATTGTTATCTAATCATCCAAAAGGCTCCGAAGCAATGTTGGTTGGTAGGTGGGGCAGAGCACTCATACGCTTCACCGCTCGAACCCCTCGAATCAGACGACCCGGAGCGCTGGTTCTCACCAGCGGCGTAGTA
>CAZGCZ010000098.1:0-2817 GCA_964524615.1 uncultured Candidatus Saccharibacteria bacterium | reverse complement strand
ATAATTAAAACCGAAGGGTTATTTGTGGCTATTGGTCATTTGCCAGCCACTAAATTTTTGCAAAATCAACTAGAACTTAACGATGCTGGCTATATTAACCCGATAGACCATGTTAAGACTAATAAAGCCGGGGTTTTTGTGGCGGGGGATGTAGCAGATCCACGATATCGGCAAGCTATTACCGCAGCAGGAGATGGCTGCCGTGCAGCGCTTGAAGTTGAGCGGTATCTAGCGGAGCAGAATTAATGGAAAAACCATTAAAAACTATTGAGGAGCTGGAGCAGCAAATAGCGCGATTAAAACAAGAACTTGTTACCGATGAGCTCACTGGTCTGCTGAATCGCCGTGGTTTAATGGACGCTCTCTTAGTCTTATGGCAAGAAGTGGCCTATCAACTTAAGTATCCGGAAAATCGCCACAATCTTATTATGCGAAATTTAAGTATTGTATTTATTGATGCGGATCATTTTCGAGATATTAACTCAAAATATGGCCATGATGGCGGCGACGAAGCTTTAAAGGCAATTGCAAAAGCAATTAAGACTCATGTGCGTGGGATTGATGTAGTGGGGCGATATGGCGGTGAAGAAATTATCGTCGGGTTGGTTGGTGCGAGCACAGAGGATGCAGTAACAATTGCCAATCACTGGCGTTCTACCATTGAGAAAATGTCTATTAAAGCTCAGGACCAAACCTTTACGACTACTATTAGCGGTGGGGTGGCTACCTTAGAAGCCGGAATGACTTTGGAGCAACTTATTAAGAAGGCAGACGAGGCCTTGTACCAAGCGAAACAAAGCGGGCGTAATAAAATTGTCAGTGGCTAAAATGGCAGTAGTACAAATTACTCCGCTAAAAATTGGCAAAGTCATCGCTCTACACCAGCTTTTTAGACAAGGGCTGTATGATGATTTTGGTTATTTCCCAGCCGAATACTTGCGTGCTACCGATAGAGCCAATTCTACATTCCGTTTGGCCTATGCGGCTCTTAGGCCCCATCGCTTAATAATTGTGGCACAGCAAAATAATCAGGTGGTAGGATACACTATTTCAGGCTATGAAAACAGAAACGAGGCCTTTATATATTGGGTGTATGTGAATCCTACACATCGCAATGCCGGTATTGGTAAGGAATTAATGCAAGAAACTCTCAGCACCTTTGCTCGGCGAAATAAAACGACAATACGTCTCGCTACCCATAATTATGTTGATTATTATAAACGCTATGGTTTTCAGACTAAGCCAAAAGAAAACTTTTCCATTGGTGATACAAAAATGTATATAATGGAATTGAACTTAACAATAACGTGAAAAAATCCAAGAAAACATCCTCTAAAAACAAGAAGCCTCGCCAAATCTGGCAAAGCCGCCGGTTTAGCCGTATTCTGACAATCATTCTTCTGGTAGAAGCCTTGGTTTTAGCTGCCATTATTGGTGCTTATGTTTGGTCGCAATACCATGAGACTATCAAAAAATTGCCAATCATCTCAAACGCAATACAAAACAATCAACCGACCAATGGCAAAATTATTACCACGGAAAAAGCCACCACATACTCCAAAATAGACACAGAAGCTCTTATTAAGCAAACAAATAAAACTTTTGATCTAAATATGCAGTATGGCATGACTAAACAAGTTTTCAGCTATCAATCAACCGATGCTAGAAATAATGACCAAATTAATGTTTATGGCAGAATTTACGTACCGACTAATATCCCTGACAATAAAAAATTACCAATTTTGGCGTTTGCTCCAGGAACGACCGGTATTGCTGATCAGTGTGCGGCATCGCTTGAAGACCCGGCTAAACGTAACTGGGCTAATTACGACTCACTTTTAGCAGCTTATGCCTCTCAAGGCTATATTGTTGTTACAACTGACTACGAGGGTATGCGTGATAATAGCCGCATGCATCACTATATGATTGGGGAGCAAGAAGGGCGTGCTTTGCTTGACAGCGCCAGAGCACTCAAAAATCTTAAGCTAACAAAAGATGTGGCCGATTTCTCCAGACTGTCCGTTGGCGGTTATTCTCAGGGTGGTCATGCTGCGTTGTGGGCTGATAAAATTAGAGCTCAGTATGCACCTGAGCTAACAATAGATGGGGTGGTTGGGTTTGGCCCAGTCTCAAGTGTGAAGCAGACACTTGATGATAATGTTCACGGAGCGAATATTGATTGGTTTGGGCCTTATATTTTAACAAGCTACTCTGATTACTATCATCATACCTATCCAGTAAACGCAATTTTATTACCAAAATGGACGCAAAATTTAACAAATGACGTGATGAATTCCTGCATTGATACAGTTCAACATGTTTGGGGAAGCAAGGCTGATCTAGTGTATACCCCGCAATTTTTACCAGTCATGAAAAGTGGGAATTACACCAACGAATACCAACAATTCGGTGATGATATGGATAAAAACTTAGCTGGAGATCAAACTACGTCAAGCGCCAAACTAATTAACCAAGGTGGGCAGGACAATGTTATTCTTCCTGCTCAATCAAAATCACTGTTTGTTCGCTTATGCCAAACCAATCCAAATACCACCATGACAGAATATAAAAATGCCACTCATTATAATACGATGGTGACAAGTTTTAAGGATACGCTCAATTGGCTTAATAATATAGGAAATGGCAAGCTGAGCGGTAATTGCTCGATTACTTCTTGATTGATTTGATTTCAAGCACAGTTTTGTGCTGGCGATGCCCACGAACTTTGCGGACACGCTTCTTAGCCTTGTAGTGCTGTACCAGTACTTTATCAGTTTTTACATCAGCCTTCACTACTTGTGCTGTGACTGTTGCTGT
>CAZGCZ010000097.1:0-3348 GCA_964524615.1 uncultured Candidatus Saccharibacteria bacterium | reverse complement strand
ATTATTAAGTAAAGGCGAGGAAAAAAACAGTGGCGGAAGCAAAAGTTCTACAAATTGAACCAAATTTAGAGCAAGAGGTACGATCAAACGCGAGCGATCTCCATTTACAGGTTGGTTTACCGCCAATGTTACGCATTGATGGGGCACTCAAACCAGTGGCTGATGCCCCAAAACTAGCCGATGCTGATGTTCAAGGCTTAATTCTTGCACTTTTAGATGATCAACAGCGCGATATTCTGGTTCGAGATAAAGAAGTAGATTTTTCATTTGCATATGGTGATATTGGCCGTTTTCGTGTTAATGCTTTCCATGAAAAAGGGAGCTTAGCGGCCGCTTTACGACTAATCCCAACCGATATTCGTACTTTAGAGCAGCTTGGTATGCCTAAAGTAGTTAGCTCAATGTCAGATTTCCCACGAGGCTTAGTGCTTGTGACCGGACCAACTGGTTCTGGTAAATCTACTACCTTGGCAGCAGTTATTGACCAAATTAATACTAACAAACCACTTCATATTATTACTATTGAAGATCCTATTGAATATCAGCACCATCACAAGAAATCAATCGTGGTTCAACGTGAGTTGCATTATGACACCAATAGTTTTCCAGCAGCGTTAAGAAGTGCCTTACGTGAAGACCCTGATGTGGTGCTAATTGGGGAAATGCGAGATCTTGAAACTATTGCGGCAGCTATAACAATTGCCGAAACCGGACATTTAGTACTCTCGACACTTCACACAAATGGAGCTGCTCAATCAGTTGATCGTATCATTGACGTTTTCCCTCCATATCAGCAACAGCAGATTCGAGTTCAGTTGGCTGGTATCTTACAAGGCATTGTTTCCCAGCGCTTAATCCCGATGATTGGCGGAGGCAGAATTGCTGCAGCGGAAGTATTAGTAGCGACTCCAGCTGTTAGAAATATTATTCGCGAAGGCAAAACCCATCAGTTGGACGCTGTTATTCAGACTGGGGCAGAACATGGTATGCAGGGAATGGATCGCACGCTAGCTTCTTTGGTACAAAGCGGCAAAATTAGTTATGACGAAGCCCGTAATTATGCAATTAATCTGGAAGAGCTTGATAGGCTCATGCGTGGATAATGATTGATTATCAATTTACTGCAAGAGAAAGAGGTAGTAATCGCGTCATAACAGGTGTAGTTCAAGCTGACAACGAGGCTGCTGCTGCGCGTCTGTTAGGACAAAAAGAGCTGTTTGTCACTAAACTTGAACCGAAGAAAGACTCGGCCTTTTCATTGAAATCAGTTAAATTTCTCAATGGGATTCGTGACAAAGACAAGGTACTATTTACTCGACAACTATCTACTTTAGTTAAGGCGGGCCTTCCTATAACACAGGCATTAAATACCGCTATTGAACAAGTAAATAATTCAAAATTTAAAGAGATTCTCAAACGTATCGCAGCCAGCGTTGAAGGCGGTACTAGCTTGTCTGAATCATTTGCTCAGTATCCTGAAATTTTTAACAGAACTTATGTTAGCTTAGTCAATGCTGGGGAACAGTCTGGGACACTAGAAACTGCTTTAGAGAGGCTCGCTACTCAGCTCGAGAAAGAACAGCAGATCAGATCTAAAATTCGTGGGGCTCTCATTTATCCGGCTATTGTTTTGGTAGTAATTGTTTTGGTAGTTGTATTCATGCTTGTAACAGTTTTGCCTCATATTAAAGAGCTTTATACGGACCTGAATCAAACCCTGCCATTTACAACCCGGTTCTTGCTAGTAATTGCCAATTTCATTATTCATTATTGGTGGTTAATTCTTATTCTTATTATTGCGACGATATTTGGATTGCGGGCTTATATCCGCACGCCAAAAGGGCGAATTGCGCTTGATAAATTAAAAATGCGCTTGCCACTATTTGGAAAATTATTTCAAAAAGTTTATATGGCTCGTTTTGCTCGGACACTTGGCGTATTAGTTATGAGCGGTGTGCCAATTCTAGAGGCTCTGGCAATTACCTCTGGCGCTGTCACCAATGAAGTATTACGCAAAGTTATTCTTGAGTCTGCAGAAGAGGTAAAGGGTGGTAAATCACTCTCGGAAGTATTAGCTGATAAGCCATATTTTACAACGCTGGTTCCACAGATGATCAAAATTGGGGAAGCCTCTGGCACACTCGGTGATATGCTTGATCGAGTGGCAACTTTTTATGAAGATGAAGTTGATCAGACAGTTAAGAATATTTCAACCTTGATTGAGCCAATTATGATGGTTTTTCTCGGTATTGTAGTGGCCTTTATCATTCTGGCTGTGCTTTATCCGGTTTATAACCTGACAGGCAGTGGGCTCTCTAACTTCGGACAAACCAGTAGTACTTCTTCTACAGCTGCAAGCAAGTAAGAAATTCTATTGACATCAAAAAACAGAAGCGATAATCTTAACATAAGCTTTTTAAATATAAATAGCCTTTAGGAGGGCGGAAAATGTTATCAAAATTATTATCGAAAAAGAGAGAGGGCTTCACAATTATTGAAGTAGTGATTGTATTAGCGATCGCCGCATTAATTATTGTTGTGGTTTTATTAGCCGTCTCAGGGTTGCAACGCGGCCAACGTACTAAAGGGGCTCAAGATGCTGCAGGGCGCTTACTTAACCAGCAAATTCAATACGAAGCTGACTTAGGTGGCAATACATCTCAAGCCGTTGGTTATACTCTCCCAGCAAGCTATGTCACCAATGCCAACTTGCCAAGTGGAGCTACCACAACTGCTGCTGCTGCTTCAGGAACAGCCGCCAGTGGTGTAGGAAACTATGCTTATGGTCCTGGTGCTTGTGGCTCTGGTGGAACAGCTGGGCAAGTCGTAGCAGCTGCTAGCGCTACCAAATTTGCTGTAGCGTACTACTCAGAAACTGCTGGTGCTTCCGTTTGCATTAGTAATTAGTTAACCAGTAATTAGGCATCCTTCAGCGACCTCACTCGTGAGTTTAGCCAGGGTGCCTTTACGGAATAAGAGAATAAACAGTATGGCGTCAGATCACTACCAAATCCCACATCATCTCCGAGCTGGCTTTACTATAATTGAAGTTGTAATTGTGCTTGCTATTGCTGCGCTTATCTTGATCATAGTATTTCTTTCAGTTGGTGGTTTACAACGCGGCCAACACACTAAAGCAGCCCAAGATGGCGCTGGACGTCTCTTAACCCAGATGCAGACTTACGAGTCAAATTTGGGAGGAAATACGACTATTGCGGTAGGAACAGCCCTCCCAGCAAGCTATGTCACCAATGCCAACTTGCCAAGTGGAGCTACCACAACTGCTGCTGCTGCTTCAGGAACAGCCGCCAGTGGTGTAGGAAACTATGCTTATGGTCCTGGTGCTTG
>CAZGCZ010000096.1:0-6221 GCA_964524615.1 uncultured Candidatus Saccharibacteria bacterium | reverse complement strand
CTTTGACCTCGTCAAGCTGTTGCAGATGCGAATTAGCTTCCTGTAATTGTTTCGTAGCCTGCGCGATTCTCGCTTTTAGCGTTTCATTGAAGTGCTCAATTTGGGTATAGCTCTTAGCGTTTTGAACGGCAATTGCGAGCTCATCAACAACAATATTAATGACACGCAGATCCAAGCCGTTGTAGATATCGCCATTGCGCTTATCGGAAAATAGCAGATACCCAACTTTTTCTTTATGCGTTTTTAATACAGCAAAAACACTAATACCATATCGGCGAAGAATTTCTTTTTGATCCCCCTCAGCTAGTTCATCTGAAACCAAGGTTTGCTCACCAAGCCGTACTAAATCACGAGCTAGGGCGTCCAAGTGGTTACTAAAAAAATTACCAGCTTCATAAAATATTTTATTGCCCTGCAGCGCAATAATGTCGACATGCTTGACTCGTAGCTGCGAGGAGAGCAACTTGATAACTTGCTGGCTTAGGCTTACTAACTCAATTTCAGCAGCTAGCACACGGCTAATGTTGTTGAGTAATGCTTGCGGATCATATTTATCACGGTAAAATATTCGATCGGTAATTTTTTCAAAGAATCGTTTGAGCGGCTGAAAAGTAAAGGCCAAAACAATAGCAATGCCAATATTGAATGCTTGCTGATATGTGCTAATTTGATCGTGAAAAATAAGATTACCGAGTCGGAACGCCACAAGTGCATACGATACACCAATCGTCAGAAGCACAAGCAGATAAGCCATAGAGCGAGCGACAACAAGCCGTATATCAAAGAGTTTATGTTTTATAATTGCGTATGCTGTAAAGGAGAGAAAGAAAAGCGAAAAATACGAACCATACCTAGCAAGACTATTCTGTCCAAGTATTAAAGGTAGTATTAAGTTAGTCATGGCAGCAAGGATTATGGTGAGCCCCATGCCGACCATTAAATACCGAATTCGAGCTAGGTCAGAACCCTTGCTTCTTTTTAGAGAAACTAGTAGTAATATAGGTGTTCCAATAAAGGTACCAAAAAAGAAAATAAGAAAAATAAAATACAGGCTTCCTGTAACTACGTTTGATACTCCATCCTGAACTACTATTTTTGGTATAAACGCTGGCAATAATGTAACACCTGCAACTATCACTCCCGTAATTAGCATCAGTGCGTCAAACAACTTACCTTTTATTTTTTTTGTTGGAAAACTATTTGCAAAGATCACGAGAAATGTTAAGGCAAATACAACCGTTGTAAAACTTAGACGAGTCCATAAAAGAGAATGTGCCAAATTATTATCAGCAAGAAAGTTTGTTAAAGTCCATGCTGAGAGAAAAAAACAAACTAAAGCAAAGGAAATATTTACTAAATGTTTAGGGTGATTTATAAGTGTTACAATGCCTAAGATTAAATTTATGATTATAACAAATATTGCACCAATTAAACTCCAATTGAGCATAGCCTTATCATAGCATAACAAGAATATAAATAGGGGTAGGATTAATTTCCTACCCCTTGTGGTACGACTGTAAATATCACATTCACGCCGTTTTCATCACCTCCATAAATACGCCCCATGTCGCACACTTGAGCGCTAGCTCCCTTTACTTCTCGAACTAAGTTTTCTTTGCTCGGGAATTCAAAAGGCCCAGCTTTGGCTAGTTCAGAAATAAAGAAGTCGATTATGACAACCGCTAGAAGACGTGGAGAAAATAATTTCCAGCAGGATGCATGATCAAGATGTTCTTTAATCAGAACTAGACTGCCCCCTTTATCAGATGTGGTAACGACAATTTTCCCACCAGGCTTGAGTACTCGAAGACATTGTCTCCAAATTTCTTTCCTGTCACCGACAGCATAAAGCACATTGACCAGTGAAATTCGGTCGTACTCAGCCCTAGGAGTCTCTTGAAGAAATGTAAGGAGATCTTGTTTATAAAGCCTGGCTTTTCTTAAAGTAAGCTCCGAGGCAAGTTTTTTTCGTGCAGTTCGGATCATGGAGCTTGAATCATCAACTCCATCAACAAGAGCCCCGCGTCGTACAGCAAGCTTGATAACATTTCCAGTTCCGCATCCTGCCTCGAGCAGTTTCATCCCAGGCTTAAGTTCAAGCCTATCTACAACCTCTTTGAGAAGGTTATGGTATGGCCAGAATTTCAGAAGTCCATCATATACATGACCATACGACCACCAAAGGAATCTACTTACTCTCTCAGCCCCAACGAATCTCAACATACCTAGCACAATACCTAGCACAATCCACCAGAAAACTAACTTTCTAATAGATGTGGGTACATTTTGTCCGAGTGCTAAGAATGCAAGATATGGTGCTGCAATCACAACTCTGTAACCAACGAATAGATACCAGAAGCGAAAACTCTTTACAGAGTGGCCATGTGCGGATACTGCCACAAGCTGAGCCAACATCTTCCATGCCAGCTTAAATGTTGCAATATAGAGCACCACGAAAATTAGTATAGCCAACCAGGACACTCCATCACCCCCTAACCAAAGGATCGAACTCTTCGGCAAAGTAATCACCTATAGCGAGGCCTGTTGTTTCGTCTCTTTTTTTCAAAGAAGGTACAATTTCGGATGTATAGCACATATACGGTGCAGTATACGCCCCCCAAGTTTGTTGAGCATCCCCGATCTGTTGGAACGGGAATCCAACAAATTTCAAAAGCCGAAATAGTGCCTCTTCCATGATTGAGTAAGCTATATCTACCCCAGTTCTTACGCCAGTTTCATATACTACCCTACACAAACCAAGCATAATCGCATGTTCTGTGCCACGATATGCTTGTGCAACTGTAAGTCTGCTTAGCTCACTACAATTCGCGTCAGTAGGGAGTTCAACCCCAAAGTATTCCTGAACTGGCAACTTATAGGCTCCTCCCCTAATAAGTCGCATAGTTCCTGCTGCTTCACCGCTCATGCTTATGGCTACAAAGCGATCTGAATGAATATCAAACTGATCTGATTCGCGACCGTTCGGGTAATCATCAGGATTAAGCCAACGCTTTTCCGTACAGTAAACCTGGAAGCGCAGACGCTCTTCCAGTTCGCGTTCCGTGTCATCATCGACGCTTTTCAGGAAGAACATTAGAGCTCCTAAATTTTGGTCAAGGTACAAGAACAGATTATTTATAACATGAAAAGTATAATATGTAAAGTATTAGCTTTTACGGTTCGAGTCTGTTGGGCCCACGGAACAGATACATGGCTTCACGAACACTTTCAAGGCCGAGTAGTTTCATCAAAAACCGCTCAGAGCCAAAACCAAAGCCGCCATGTGGTGGAACGCCATAACGGAAAAAGTCAAAATAATGCTTTAACTGAGCTGGGTCAAGCCCTTTGTCTTTAGCCTGGGATTCAAGTTTTTCCAGCCGATGTTCGCGTTGCGCGCCAGTACTAATCTCAACTCCTCGATAGAGCAAATCAAAACTTTTGGTTACTCCAGGTTGGTCATCATATTGCATGTGGTAAAACGCCCTCACATTAGCAGGATAATCGGTTACAAAGACAAAGTCCCCTTTGCCAGCTTCAGCAAAATGCTCAGAAAGCTTACGCTCACCTTCTGGATCCAAATCATCGTGCTCACCCAATTTATGATCCTTTCCTTCAAGAATCGATTTAGCCTCTGCTAGCGTTAACCGCTCAAAAGGAGTTTTGGGAGCCTGTAGCTTAATCCCATATAATTCTTCGATTCTGGCACCATTTTTTTCTATCACCTGCTTCATTATGTGAGCAAGCCAACCTTCCATAAACTCCATGACATCCTCATGACTATCAACCCATGAGATT
The DNA here is from genome assembly GCA_964524615.1 of uncultured Candidatus Saccharibacteria bacterium. Lineage (GTDB taxonomy): Bacteria > Patescibacteriota > Saccharimonadia > CAILAD01 > JBBSBN01 > CAZGCZ01. The sequence continues at coordinate 2,426 of CAZGCZ010000096.1, read as the reverse complement.
TCACTATCAACCGAGGTATATTCTGTTGCATGGCGCGTAGTAAAGCTAGGATCAGCACGAAAAACTTCACCAATTTCAAAAATTTTATCAAAACCTGAGCTCATAGCCATTTGCTTGAAAAACTGCGGGCTTTGGGCAAGATAAGCTTTGCGATCAAAATACTTCACTTCAAATAATTCAGCTTTTGTTTCCGAAGCCGTTTCCATAAACTTCGGCGTATGAATCTCAATAAATCCATTGCTCAGCCAATAATCGCGCATTGCTTGCTGGATAGTAGTATTTACTTCAAAAATAAGACGTTTTTTAGGATCGCGCAGGTCAAGATAGCGCCAATCTAGCCGCACATCAAGGCCTGAAGTTTCATCCATTGGCAACACTTCACCGGCTTTGCTCAACACTTCAACCGACTCAAGTTTTACTTCAACTCCACCAAGTTTTACGATTTCATTTTTTTCTACTTTTCCCCGGACAGTAATCGTAGATTCATTGGTCAGACTACTAATCGTTTCTGTAAGGTCCTTATTTGATTTGGGATTCACCAGCTGGACCTTGTTTTGTTTGCTGTCCCGCAAAATCACAAATTGGACAGCTTTTTGATCACGAATTGCATCTACCCAGCCACTGAGTTCGATCGACTTGCCGACAGAGTCAGCTACATCCGATAGTGAGTGTTTTTTCATACCTATTACTCTATCACGAGCAGAGCTGACGTGCCAAAGAAAAATGGATCCTTCTGTTTCGGAAAGATCCATCTACAACTCAAAAGTTCTTATGGCCAGGCGAGAAGTAGGTCTGAAGCTCCTACCACTTCGTTGTACAAAGCCGCTTCGTTGGCGATGCCAAGATAAGCCCGTACCCAAGCCCACATCTGATCGCCAAAGCTGAAATGCCACCACTCATCGGGGTTTTGCACAAAGCCAAATTTCTGCATCACCCAGAACAACGCTCGTCGGTGGTCCCGTGCAGCAAGATTATTACCGTGCCGCTCGTAATATTCCGGCAAACGCATGTCGTCATAGGCAGTTTTCCCTGAGTGACCAAAGTCGATATCGGCCAGGTCTTCTACCATGACGAGGTTGATATCAATTGCCGCACCCGTCATGTGAGCAGTTGGCTTGCCAGGCTGAGGCTTCGGCAGCAACCGATCGGCTTTTGCCCTCACTTCCGCTTCTGACCAGTCTGGATGCTGCTTGCGCACCAGTCGTGGAGCTTCCACTGCATTGAGATAAGTTTGCAGACCATTCGAGCGATAAGCGTCTCGCACCTTGATCCGTACCGGACCGCTGAATACTTCAGCCACCTCCCGGTTGAGACGAAAGTACTCATCAGCCGAGTAAAGCCGGTCTGCCACACTCAATCGCACCATTGCTCGAGGATCGACACCGTGCAGCAACTCGCCCGTTTCCTTGAGCGGTTGTGAGTAGAAACTCGCACCCAAAATGCCAAAATCGGCCAGGTCAACAAGCGGTTCGCTATCACAACGGCCACCAATCGGCCAATCGCGATAATCAGCTTTGTCAGCGCGAAGCTCACTGAGATTTGGAATTGGCTCGTGAATATCGAAGAACGCAACCATCGCAACACCCCTTAATGAGACGGTTTTTTGCGAAGATAAGTATTGCCTATCTTACCATGATAAGTAAATAAGTCAATGAATAGCGGCGTGAACAACTTGCACTTTATAGATAAACGCAGTACAAATGTAATAGCTACTAAATAAGAAAGGAATTATTATGTTAAAACTAAATTCATTTATTTTATCTTCAAAAGATCCTGACAAATTGGTTGAGTTTTATAATAAAGTACTAGAAAAAGACAAACCAGATTGGGCTGGAGAAAAAGGAGAATTTTCTGGCTACATGATTGGTGATTGTTTTGTGGGAATTGGCCCTGATGACAGAATCAAAGGCAAGAACCCAGAACCATATCGATTGATGTTTAATCTCGAAACTACCGAAGTCGAGAAGGAATTTGATCGAATTAAAAAGCTTGGCGCAGAAGTAATTGCCGAGCCATATAGCCCTGGCGAGGATTCTTCCATGAAATTGGCTACTTTTGCCGATCCTGACGGTAACTACTTCCAGCTTGCCAGCCCAATGCCTTCTTAAGAAGCTACTTCCAAATTCTCATAATAGAACGAAATGAAGGAATCAAAACTGGTACTTGCTTCTTGTATTCAGTGTAATCTTTTTTACTCCCCCATTTTTTGTCGGCTGATTTTTCAAGAATGGGCAAACCACTAACAAATATAAGAAGTGTAGCTATATATACAGGACTTAAGAGACCAAAGAAGCGTTGTAATACACTCAGTGATGAAAAAGTTATAACGTAAATTCCGACCCATACTAATATCTCTCCTAAATAATTTGGGTGGCGCGACATTCGCCATATCCCCTGATCAATCCAACGACCAGAATTATTACTTT
>CAZGCZ010000095.1:0-4039 GCA_964524615.1 uncultured Candidatus Saccharibacteria bacterium | reverse complement strand
AGTCTAGCTGGTATCGCTGGGTTTATTTTGAGTATTGGTATGGCGGTTGATGCAAATATTTTAATTTTTGAACGCATGAAAGAAGAGGCTCGGGATGGCAAAGACCTGCCTCAAGCTCTTAATGACGGCTTTAAAAGAGCCTGGAATAGTATTCGAGATTCAAACATTTCTACACTGATTACCTGTTTGATTCTGTACAGTTTTGGTAGTAATCCTTTGATCCGAGGTTTTGCGGTTACACTAGCAATCGGTGTGCTGATTAGTATGTTTACGGCTATTACAATCACTCGGACCTTTATGCAGATGATTCTTAAGACAAAGCTTGGGCAAAATCCACGCTATTACGGATTAAAACCACAGGAGAAGAAGTCATGAACGTTATTGGCAAACGTCGCTGGTGGTTTACGCTTTCGATTGTATTGATATTGCCGGGCGTAATTTCTCTTATGCTGTGGGGGTTGCATTATGGAATTGATTTTCGTGGTGGACAAGAAATCGAAGTATCAGGTAATCTCGATCAAACCAGTGCAAAAACGCTTGTCGTTAATGCTGGCGGTAAGGACGTGACTGCAACAACGAGCTCGCATGGCTACCTAGTACGCTATACAACCGCTAACGGTAAGGAAGAAGCTGTACGCACAGCGATAGAGTCTCAACTTAGCGCGCAGAATATTACTAAGGTCTCATATCAGTCGATAGGAAGCTCAGTCAGTCGTGATATCAAGAAAAATGCCTTATTGGCAATACTTTTAGCCTCAATTGCAATTGTATTTTATATTGCATTTGCTTTTCGGAATGCGCCACCTCCGGTCAGTCCCTGGAGTTTTGGAATTTGCGCAATTCTAGCAATGCTTCATGACGCACTGTTTGTCATAGGAGTTTTCTCTCTGCTCGGACACTTTTTTGGAGTGGAGGTGGACAGTTTGTTTGTTACAGCAGTACTAACAGTAATTGGGTTTTCTGTTCATGACACAATTGTTGTATTTGATCGTATTCGCGAAAACTTACGCCGCTACAACAAGCCATTCGAAGTCATTGTTAACGAAAGTATTATTGAGACGTTCACGCGATCAATTAATACTTCGTTAACAGTTATTATTACACTTCTTGCCCTGTATTTATTTGGTGGAGTGTCAATTCGGACATTTGTGTTAGCGCTGCTACTTGGAATAATCTCAGGGACTTACTCATCGATCTTCAATGCTTCGCCATTACTGGTGGTCTGGAATAACTTTAAAATTCGCAGAAGTTCTAAAAAGCACTAATTTGTAATTGTATAGTATTTGTTATTGCCAATTGGCGCCTCAAGCGTAGCACGTAAGGTATAATGCTTGCCGTCTGAGTGGTATTCATATTGGTACTCTGCGATTGGGTCGTGAGGAATATCGTGAAGATAGGGAGGTGAGTTGGTTTGTAGGACAATTAGGTTGTCCATTGAATCACCAATTGGGTATTGTCCGTTATTATGAGAAAAATAAACTGCGAGTGCCGTTGCAACTTTACTTAAATCATCGCGCCTGACAGCATCTCGATTGCGTATTTCAATATCATAATTAGTCGTTTTCGAAGTTGTTGGCGTAAGTGACGCCGTTGGTGTGAGAGAGGCGGTTGGTTTGCTGAGTTGAAGGCTAAGCAGTGAAAAAAAAGCTATAGCAGCTATGCCCGAAGCAGCAGCCAATGAAATTTTTAACTTTTTGTTCGTTGAGTGTTTTTTCTTGTCAGTTTGGTTTGACTGAGATATTTTTTGTGCTGTTGTAGAAACTGTCGGGGTGTTTGCCTGAACTGCTTTCACGCTCTGTGGTTCAACCGTTGGAGCGACAATTCTTTTACGAGTCTTATTTTGAACGCCATCAATTGCACCTCCAGGTTGAGTAGGATTGGAAATTCGTTCAATCCGAACTTGTTTATGACCAGGTTCTACAAGTCGACCGCAGGCAAGGCACATATGGCCTGCAGCTGTATTTGTCATTAGAGTGTTACAGTCGGGACAGTTCATCTGAACTAGTTTCCAAATTCTACATTAATTGTAGCATAACCTTTTTGCTCACAAAACTGTTGTGTTTTATACAGCTTATGCCTACAATAGATATAAACAAGTGTGAGGAACCGTTGTTACAGCTTTTTATAACTAGCAAAACACGTCGGAAAATTATCACGATTTACAGTAAGTACCCAGAATATCAGGCTCATGTCCGGGGATTAGCCAAAGTTTTACGTGAGGATCCTGGCAATGTTCAACGCGAGTTAGCGCGCTTAGAGAGAGTAGGGTATGTTAAATCGACGAAGGTAGCTAACACCAAGCTATACTCTGCCAACCAATCTTTCCCAATTTTTCGCGATTTACAAAGTATCGTATTAAAAACAGATAGGAGAAAGCAAAAAAGCTTGAGTTAAACAAAACATGTTCAAAATAAAAAATCGAAATCCAAAAAAGATTAACAAACAAGAAAAATTAACAGCCACTGCCCATTATCTCCAAGGCCGCAGGCCAATTGCACGTCCGCAGCCACCACTGTCATTTCATTCTCGCGCAACTAGTAGCTATCATAATTTTTATAGCCACCGCATTTAGTTTTGCCCTACAATGGGTTTATGGCAAAGACTCAAGAACGTGAGTGGCGCTTTCGCGTTGCAAAACAACTGAACGATCCAGATACGGTAATAGCAATGCTATTGCAATCTCGTGGCCTTTCTTCAGATAAAGTTGACGTGTTTAAAAACCCAAATTATGAACACTTGGCTGACCCAATGCTTATGCCAGGGGTCAAACTTGCAGCTAAACGAATTGCTACGGCTATAAAAAACAATCAATCCGTTGTGATCTATGGAGATTATGACATTGACGGGATTTCAGCCACAGCTCTACTACTTGATGCACTCAAACAGTTTGGTGCTCGGGTCCAAAGTTATATTCCCGATCGTTTTGAAGAAGGCTATGGGCTGAACAACGAGGCCATTGCAATGCTCAAAAAGACCGGCGCAGAGCTGGTGATCACCGTTGATTGCGGAATAAGTGCAGCTGAACAAATTAACTTAGCAAAAAAACTAAAGCTCGACATAATTATCACTGACCATCATGCCATTCCTGTCCAGCTTCCTGTAGGGGCAATTGCGCTTATCAATCCAAAGCTACCGCAAAGTCGCTATCCAGACAAAAACCTAGCTGGAGTGGGGGTGGCATTTACATTAATTCGAGCCCTACAAAAAGTAATAATGTCTAAAATACCCCAAGGTCAAGAAAAGTGGCTGCTTGACTTGGTCGCATTGGGCACAATTTGCGATAGCGTACCGTTAGTGAATGAAAATTGGCTGCTAGCACACTTTGGCTTAAAAGTTTTACGAAAGAGCAAAAGACCGGGCATTGTTGCCCTAGCGGAAATAAGTGGTGTTAATCAAGCAGAACTTGACGAAGAGTCGGTCGGGTTTCGGCTGGGCCCACGCCTTAATGCTGCCGGGCGTCTTGAACACGCTAATCTCGCTCTTCAGCTATTGACCACCAAGTCTTACGCTCAAGCAAAAGCGGTAGCGGCTCAACTTAATGTCTTAAACCAACAGCGCCGTGATCAGACTCAAGTTATTTATGATGAGGCCTTAGAGCTGGCAAAAATTCAGAATCAGCCGACGATTGTATTATCAAGCCCAGATTGGTCGCATGGCATTGTTGGTATCGTGGCGAGTCGTTTGACCGAAGCACTGCATAAGCCGGTAATATTGCTACATGAACAAGGTGAGGAAGCAAAAGGTTCGGCGCGAAGTGTGGCAGACTTTAGTGTTATTGATGCGCTAATCAAAGCCAATAAGTTCTTAATAAAATACGGCGGCCATCAATTTGCTGCTGGGATGACTTTAAAGACAAAAAATATCCCAAAGCTTCATCAAATTCTTAATCAAGAATATTTACAATACAACCCAAAGGCTGAGGTTTCACCCTTGCTGATTGACGCAAATCTCTATCCTGAACTTCTGGTCGATATCGGTTTTATTGAGCTATTCCAAAATTTACAGCCTTTTGGTAATGGGCATAGTAAGCCATTATTTG
>CAZGCZ010000094.1:0-5785 GCA_964524615.1 uncultured Candidatus Saccharibacteria bacterium | reverse complement strand
AGTGGGCGAGCTTGATCTGTGTCTCTCGCTTCTACTACGTCTTGTAGTGCGCTTTGTAGGTTAGGGGCTTGGATTGATAGTTTGGCTTTTGCTTTGATTTTAGGTATTACAGGAAATTCTTCTGCGTTAATGCCGTTAATATGGGAATCAATTCCATGGGCCTTAATATGTAAATTATCACCAGTGGAGATGAGTTGAATCTTATCTGACTGAATATTACTTACAAAATCAGCTAGCAATCGGCCAGGAATTGTAACGGATCCCTCAGATTCAACCTTAGCACCAATCTTACAGATTATTGCCAACTCAAGATTTGTGGTCGAAATAATAAGTTGAGAAGATTCTGTTTTTAATAAAACATTATTTAACACTGCAAGACTTGGTCGTGCTGCTAATATCCTTGTCACCAATCCCAATGCACGATTAAAATTTTCTTGTGTAACTGAAACTTTCATAACTCCTCACTTCCATTTACTTAATTATAGTTTAAATATAATAAGTAGTCGTAATAATAAGCTATGTGTAAAGCGCGTATAAGTCTAATTATGACTTTAGATAAAGCTATAATAGGGTTCATAAATACGTTTAAAACAGCTTGTTTTTTTACTACATTATTCACACAGTAGTTGAATAACCACAAAACAACATAAAACACAATTGTTAATAAGCTCCATAGTATTACACTTTTTATCCACAGTTCATTCACAGCTCATACCCATATTATTCAACACTTATAATTTTTTCTTTTAATGTTTTTACCTCATGTTGGAGGCTATTATCATTGGTAATTAGTAAATTAATTTTTTTAACTCCGTGCATAACAGTAGTATGATCTCTGCCACCTAAAGCATGCGCTATCTGAGGAAAACTCATATTGAGCTCATCTCGCATGATATACATAGCTACCTGGCGAGGAAGAACAATTTCTCTATCCCGCTTACTACCAGTAATGTCTGTTGGCTTAACATTATAATATTGGGCTGTTTGCTCGACGACTGATTTAGGGCTTATTTTTCGACCTGAAGTACGTTTTACCCCGCCAAGTACTTGATGAACTACCTCAGGAGTTAGGGGTATGTCTTGAAGCTGACAAAAACCAACTACCCGGGTTAAGGCCCCTTCTAATTCTCGGATATTAGTTTCGATCATTTCTGCTATAAGTAGAGCAATTTCATCGCTTAAATCAAATTTTTGAGCCAAGGCTTTGTTTTGAAGAATAGCAATCCTGGTTTCTAAGTCTGGAGCTGCAATATCGGCCACCATACCCCATTCAAACCGGCTGCGAAGCCGATCTTCTAGAGTAGGAATAGCTTTTGGCGGGCGATCGCTACATAGGACGATTTGCTTGCCAGCTTGGTGAAGAGTATTAAAAGTATGAAAAAACTCTTCTTGGAATTTTTCTTTACCTGCTAAAAACTGTAAATCATCAACCAATAAAAGGTCTAATCTCCGATATTTGTCAGTTAACTGCTTCGTCGCACCTTCGCGAATAGCTCGGGTAAATTCATTTAAAAAATCTTCACTCGATGTGTAGACAGTTTTAGCATCGGGGAAAGTTCGCACAGTAGACTCATTAATAGCCCAAAGTAAATGGGTCTTACCAACACCAACTGGTCCGTAAAGAAAGAGGGGATTGTAGTGTTCACCTGGCTTTTCGGAAACAAGCTTAGCAGCAGCAAATGCTAAACGATTACTGTCTCCAACCACAAAGCTGTCGAATGTGTATTTTTCCGACAGGCGAGTGGCTCGGGGCAGTTGATTTACTACAGGTTTAGCTGGTGATTGAGTTACTGTTTCTTCAATAGGCTCAACGTTTGTGGTAACAGCAGCTTCAGTGGGACCTACTTTATATTCAATTTGTTCTAAACCATCAACTAACTTAGATAATGCCGTAAAAATTTGATCGTGATATTTCTTCTCAATCCATTCTCGGGTAAAGATATTTGGAACCGCAACTACAGCAACCGGTCCTTGCACGGAAACTAATGCGGTATTTTTAAACCACGTTTTATAGTTAGCTCGACTAAGAGTTACTTCGAGCTCACCTAAGACCGCACTCCACAATTGTTTGACTGTTGCCACTGTTTCTCACCCTGTAAATCACTTCTATCATACTAAATAGGATTAGACTTTTCCACAAGCGCAAGCGTGTTGATGGGTATGTGGAAAACCAAAGTCTAAGCAAGAAACCTTGACGCAATGTCATAATCATGAGTAAATATTAGAACGTATGAAACGAACATATCAACCAAAAAAACATAAACGAAGTAAAAACCATGGATTTTTGGCACGGATTAGCTCGCGTAGCGGACAGAATATCTTGCGCCGTCGCCGACAGAAGGGTCGGGCTAAACTAACCTCGTAATGTTGCGATTTGAGAACCGCTTGCGCGCCAGCGCCGATTTCGCCAAATGTTATCAATCTGGAAAAACTCGCCATGGCGAGTTTGTTCTTGTAAGAACAAAACAAAATAAGAAACCAGAAAACCGCTATGGGGTAGTGGTTTCCAAAAAAATATCAAAGCGCGCCGTGATCCGCAATAGAATAAAGAGACGGATTGTTGCTATTTTACGAGACGAGGCTCCTATGGCAGGTGGTAATGATGTAGTAATTGTCGTCAAGCCAACCGCCTTAACAAGCTCCCCTAAAGCCCTCAGAGAAGATATAATAAGGATAGTCAAAACAAGTGAGAGTTCATGAAACGTGGATTAATTAATATCATTCGAATATACCAGCGCACTTTATCTCCTGATCATGGTTGGCGTAAACAGCGCTATCCGCATGGGTATTGCCGACATTATCCAACTTGTAGTGAGTACGCTATTATTGCCATTGAAAACTACGGCGCTGGAAAAGGCAGCGCAAAAGCAGTTTGGAGAATTATGCAGTGTAACCCATTTACTCGTCCAAGAGTTGATTTGTCTTGTTATCATAAAGAGGTAAGCCATGTTTAACACAATACTCGTATACCCACTTCTCAATGTATTGATGACGATTTATGCTCTGTTACCAGGTCATGATTTTGGTGTAGCAGTCATTATTCTAACAGTTATAATTCGCCTAATATTATGGCCAATTGTTGGCAAACAGCTACGCTCTCAGAAGAAACTCCAGGCTTTGCAGCCCGAAATAGCCAAAGTTAAAGCTCAAGCCAAGGGCGATAGACAAAAAGAAAGTCAAATGCTTATGGAGTTGTATCGCGAGAAAGAAATCAACCCATTTTCATCTTGTTTACCACTTATCATTCAGCTACCCTTCCTATTTGCATTGTTCTTAGTGTTCAAATATGCGGCTGGTGACTTTTCTCATATTGTTTCCCATCTTTATGAGCCGGTGAAACATCTGTCATACATTCAATATCTTATCGTTCATCCAGAGAGCTTCAAGCCTGAACTATTTGGTATTGTGGATCTAGCTAAGCCAAGCATTGTTTTAGCAGTACTCGCTGGTGTTACCCAATACATTCAGGCTAAAATGCTTGCTCCTAAGAAGATAGACAAACGTGATCAGCAGGCTCAAATGATGAATATTATGAACTATGCCTTCCCAGCACTAACCGTAATCATAGGATTGCGCTTGCCATCTGCTCTTGCGCTTTATTGGACTACTACAACGCTCGTGGCCATACTACAACAATGGCTGATTATCCGTGGTGAAACAGAAAAAATGGAAGAAGAAGTCACAGTAACCAAACGTCTCAAAAAACCATGACACCGATTGAGCTCACGCAAAAACACCTAGAAGCAATGTTAGCTGCCATGGGAATTACAGCAACGGTTGCTCAAGAGGAGATTGGCGGTGAAACAGGCTTGCAGGTTGATACCTCTGATCAAGCAATTTTGATAGGAAGAGGCGGTGATAATCTTAAGGCACTTCAATATATTGTTCATCAGATGGTCGTTCGTGAATTAGCTGATGCACCAATGATTACAATAGATGTGGCGGGTTATCGCAAAGGCCGTCTGCGACAACTCGAAGCGATGGTAAGTTTGGCCAAAAACCAAGCGTTATCATCCAATGAACCAGTCACGCTTGCTCCAATGAACGCATATGAACGGCGTTATGTTCACTCAATCCTTACAGACGAACCCAATTTTATAACGGAAAGCACGGGCGAAGAACCAGCCCGCCGCGTGGTCATTCGCCACACACAGTAGGTTGTTATGCAAGATACAATTGTAGCAATTGCTACACCCATCGGATATAGCGGGGTAGGAGTGGTTCGGTTAAGTGGTCCCAAGGCTCTCAGCATAAGTCGAAAATTATGGAAAAGTGACGTACAAAAACTCAATCCACGATTACTGTATTTAGGTTGGCTTAAGCAAGGTCAGCAGACTGTTGATCAGGCCATGTTAGTTGTTATGCCGGCCCCACATTCTTATACCGGCGAAGATGTGGTTGAAATTCAAACTCACGGTAGCCCGGCTGTACTTGATTGGTTGTTGACTCATGCAGTAAAAAACGGAGCGCGTTTAGCAGAGCCCGGGGAGTTTACTAAAAGAGCATATTTAAACAAGAAAATCGATTTAACTCAGGCAGAAGCCGTGAATGACCTCATTCATGCCCAAAGTATCTCTGCAGTACGAGCTGCCAGTGATCAACTCGCCGGTGGGCTGTCTGAAAAGATAACTACTATTCGCACGCAGCTCATCGCATTATCAGCTGCCGAAGCGGCTTACCTTGATTTTGGCGATGAAGATATACCACCAAGGCCAGTTGGTGAGGTTAGAAAACAGCTCAAAGAAATTAAAAAAGTTGTGGATGAGCTGATTCGATCTCAACAACAAACTGCGGTATTGCGAGAAGGAGTCAGAGTGGCAATTATTGGACTGCCTAACGCCGGTAAGTCGACTTTGCTCAACACCCTACTTAATTATGAACGTTCAATAGTAACAAACATCGCAGGGACGACACGAGATGCGATTGAAGAAACAGTACTGATTGATGACATTCCAATGCGTCTAACTGACACGGCTGGCCTTAATACTGATCCAGATCAAGTAGAGCAAATTGGCATAGAGCGGGCAACACAAATTGCGCGTAATGCCGATATTTTGTTAGTCCTTATTGCACCAGGTAAATTAGCTGCCACCAAAGCTTTTTTAGACAGCAAAAACCTACAAGACGTTATGGTGCCTAAGCGAACTATTATTGTTGCAACAAAATCTGACTTAGCAAGTTATCAACCAATCAAATGGGGTAAACATACATCCATTGCTGTATCAGCGCGAACAAAAAAAGGCATAACATCGTTAAGGCGAAGCCTGTCGGCATTAGCTAAAAATGAAGTTAACAATGAATCAGCTTTGGTGTCAACACAGCGCCATCTAGCACTTCTAGTTAATGCTCAAAAGGCCTTATTATCTGCTGAACATACATTAACTAAAAATCTTTCGCGCGATACACTGTTAGTTGAGATTGATGCCGCCATTGATTACCTTAATGAATTGGCTGGCGACAATGTCTCTCAGTCAAAACTTGATGAGATGTTTTCAAATTTTTGTATTGGCAAATAATTAATCACTAACCGGAAACTGTAATGAGCTAGCATAGTGGCTGTGAAAAGTGTCAGTACGAATTAGATTGCCATTTAAATCTTTAACATCACGCCAAAACACTGTGTCTGATGCGACAGTTGGGTCATTTGAGCCATCGATAAATTGAGGTCCACGAATAGTACCAGTTTTGGTTTTTGTGCCATATAGATCAAATTTTAGGGTAGTGCCTTGCATATGCGTTTGAATCAAAATATAGTGACCAGTATCATTTTTAATTTTAAGATCCA
>CAZGCZ010000093.1:0-3800 GCA_964524615.1 uncultured Candidatus Saccharibacteria bacterium | reverse complement strand
ATGACGTTGTGGTAGGAATTAATTTACTGCGTGAAGGTATTGATCTGCCCGAAGTAAGTCTCGTGGCTATTATTGATGCTGATAAGGAAGGGTTTTTACGCAGTGAGACAAGTCTTGTTCAGACTATTGGGCGTGCAGCACGGCACCAAGAAGGCATGGTGATTATGTATGCCGACCATATTACTGGTTCGATGAAGCGAGCAATTGAGCTGACAGCTAAGCGGCGCGAAGTCCAAGAGAAATATAATCTCAAACATGGGATTACGCCGACAACTGTCCAAAAAGCTATTCGCGAGCGAATGGTGGAGCAACAAGAAGCCGAAACGAGCGACGTTAAGCCAATTGACTTTAAAAAGATACCAAAAGATGAACTGCAGTATCTTTATAAACAGCTTGATGAGCAGATGAAATTAGCTGCAGCTAATTTGCAATTTGAAAAAGCGGCTGAACTGCGTGATCAAATTGCTGAAATTCGCGACATTAATCGTTCGAAAAAAATCAGCAAGTAATATTATTAGTCTCTGGTTGGAGGAAGGCCGGGAGATTGAATTGCTTCAGTCTCTAATGTGGACTGCTCGGGGGAAGTATCATTTTTATCTCTGACAGCTCGGTCTCTTTGCTCGGTGTGGGTGGCGAGATCGCTGTAGGCTTTATCAAGATCGTTAAGAGCAGTTAGGGCAGCTTGTTTGTCGTCAGAATCTGGTAGGCCATCGAGAAATAATTTGAGGGTATTTGTGTTGGCAGCAATTCGCTCACGGGCGTCACTACTACCAGCTTCGTGGCGCTCGATGGAGGCTTGAGTCTCAGAAGTCTCATCGTGAACTTGCGGCTCTTGTGTTGTTTCTGGGACTGGCGCAGAATCATCCCCAACACTTAAATTAGTCTCATTTGCAGCCGGCTGCATTGGTTCAGGTTCAGGTGGTGATTGTAAATTATCTGAAGCATTTGGTAATTGAGCGTCAGTCGTATAATCTGCTGGATCTTTGTCTGGGGGAGCAGTATTACGATTCGGGTTTGTATCATCACTTCCTTCAGGTGGAGCGGCTGGAGATTGTTCTTCCTGCGGTTGCTCGGCTTCCGCGGATGGCGTTGTTGCCATCGAGGGGAAAGATGGAGCGTCAGGTGCTGATAGTGGTGCCGCTGATTCTGAGGCGTCGACATTGGATGCTTCTGGTGTTTTAGCGGTTGGTTCTGGTAAGACATCGTCACTTCCACTATCCGCAGCTCGAGCTGATTCGGCAGCTTGGTGATGATCGGTCGCAAAGCTATTAAGCTCAGATTGCTTTTGCGGATCAGTTGTAACTGCGGCTGAGGCTTCAAGGCTAGCAGCATCAGCTTCATGTCGCTCAGCCATTTGGTCCATTGATGGCGCATGACTGTCACCGCCGGCTTGCATAGAAGGAGTCATAGTTGGCAACTCATTCGTTGGTGGAGCAGATTCAGCAGGTGCGGCAACAGCATCAGTCTTAGCTTCAGGATGAAAAGTTCCTGCGCCAGCTACTGGCCCATCGATACGTTGTGGTGAAACTGAAGGTCCTGCTGCAGTAGCAGCTTGTGGTACATCTTCGTGATGTTCCCCATGGTGCCCAAGTCCAAACATTTATAAATCCTCTTATGGTTCATAGTATAACATGACCCTAGTATCTTGAACAAACTTGACGGACGTGCTACACTAGACGACAGTTTTTGCGTAAATTTGAAGGAGTTTTTGTGCACGATAAAATCGAGATTCGCGGTGCTCGCGAACATAATCTCAAAAACATCGATGTAACAATTCCACGAGATAAGCTCGTTGTAATCACCGGTTTATCTGGTAGTGGTAAAAGTTCATTAGCTTTTGACACAATTTACGCCGAAGGGCAGCGTCGTTATGTCGAGTCATTGAGTGCTTATGCAAGACAGTTTTTAGGTTTGATGGAAAAACCGGATGTTGATCAAATCAATGGTTTGTCGCCCGCAATTTCAATTGATCAAAAAAGCTCCTCGCGCAATCCACGTTCGACTGTAGCAACAGTAACTGAAATATATGATTATTTGCGGCTCTTGTTTGCCAGAATTGGTGTACCACATGATCCAGTAACCGGTGAAGAGCTGACTCGCCAAACTGCTGGTCAAATTGTTGATACAATCGAAAGTCTACCTAAAGAAACCCGAATCGTAATTCTTGCTCCCGTAGTGCGCGCTCGCAAAGGTGAGCATCGGCATGTACTTACCGAAATTCGTAAGGCCGGCTACGCTCGTGTACGAGTTGACGGGGACTTATATGACATAGAAGAAGTCCCGGAACTTGACCGTCAAAAGAAGCATACCATTGAAGTAGCTGTTGATCGGCTGAGTCTCGAAGATGAGTCTCACCAGCGCCTTGTTGAGGCTGTTGAAAGTGCTTTGCGTTTAGGTGATGGAGTGCTCATTCTTCAGGATGCAGACAAGCTAACAGAAACTGTTTATTCTGAGCACTATACATCAGCTGGCAGCGACTTAAGCTTACCAGAAATTGAACCTCGACTATTTTCTTTTAATGCTCCGCACGGTGCCTGCCCAGTTTGTACAGGTTTAGGCAGTCGTTTAGTTGTAGATCCAGAGCTCGTTATCCCGAACCGACGACTCAGTATGGCCGAAGGAGCTGTTCGCCCCTGGAGCCGCACTACTTCTCGAATGACGTGGTATTCTCGATTGCTCGAGGCAGTAGCTGATAAGCACAAATTTAGCCTCAACGTACCGGTTACGCAGTTAAGTGAAAAGGATCTTAAGATTTTACTATACGGCACCGGAGATGAACAAATTGGAGTTCGTGGACCTGGTGGACGAATTTATCAAACCACTTTTGAAGGAATTATTCCGAACCTTGAGCGTCGCTATCGTGAAAGTGATTCAGATTTTGTAAAGGGCGAGATAGAACGATACATGACCACGCAAATTTGCGAGACCTGCCAAGGCCGCCGGCTCAAGCCCGAAGTGTTGGCTATTACCGTGCACGATAAATCAATTGCTGACATTACTGAAATGAGCGTGGAAGACGCTTACAAATATTTTGAAAGTCTTAAGCTAAACCCAGTTGAAACAAAAATTGCTCGTCAGATTCTCAAAGAGATCTGTGCTCGACTCAAATTTTTATTTGATGTCGGACTCAATTATCTGACGCTTGATCGGGCTGCAAATACGCTAGCCGGAGGAGAGGCTCAGCGCATTCGATTAGCTACTCAAATCGGCTCAAGCTTAATGGGCGTGCTCTACATTCTTGACGAGCCGTCAATTGGCCTGCATCAGCGAGATAATGATCGGCTCATCACTACTCTGCAGCGTTTGCGTGATCTCGGAAATACCGTAATTGTGGTTGAGCATGATGAAGAAACGATTGAGGCGGCAGATTATGTTATCGATATTGGACCAGCTGCTGGTGAGCATGGCGGTGAAGTAGTAGCGGTGGGCACTCCTACCCAAGTTGCAAAAAATAAAAAATCCATTACCGGACAATATCTTTCTGGAACGAAAAAAATTGACGTGCCATCGGAAAGACGAAAATCAAACGGCAAGAGCCTACGAATTGTTGGAGCAACTGAGCATAATTTACATAATGTAACAGTCGATATCCCACTTGGTATTATGACAGTGGTAACAGGAGTTTCGGGAAGTGGCAAAAGCTCGCTGATTAATGATATTTTAGCCAAACAATTATCCCAAGAATATCATCGCGCGCAAGACCCAGCTGGAAAACACGAGAGAATTGAAGGCACTGAAAACCTAGACAAAGTTATCGATATCGACCAAAGCCCAATTGGACGCACGCCGCGCAGTAACCC
>CAZGCZ010000092.1:0-2585 GCA_964524615.1 uncultured Candidatus Saccharibacteria bacterium | reverse complement strand
GCTAAGCTTATTTCGCCAGGCGTGGGCTGAGAACCTCCGCCAATCATACCTATGGTGCTAACAGTATGGTGTGGTGATCGGAAAGGGCGCTGAGTAATTAATTGCTGGTTATTAGTCTTGAGGCTGTGGATCTTTGAAGTTTCAATAACCTCAGGTTGAGACATATCTGGTAACAAAGTATTGGCAGCGCGTGCCAACATGGTTTTGCCAGCTCCTGGAGGGCCATAAAGTAACACATTGTGGCCTCCGGCGATAGCAATCATGAGCGCCCGTTTCGCCTGTTCTTGACCATATATTTGATCCATTTGATGTGATTCAGCCTGAGCGGTTAGTGGAATCTTTCTATATGGTAGAGGTGGAATTGCTCTTTCGCCTAATAAGTGCTGAAGGAGCTGTTTTAATGAGTCAACAGGGAACACCTCTAAATCTTTAACAAATCTGGCTTGCTGAGCTGATTTTGTACTGATAAAAAGTTGCTTGCATCCTTTTTGTTGGGCGGCTTGAGCTACAACCAAGACTGAATCAATGGGCTTAGTATTGCCATCAAGACCCAGTTCTCCAAGAAAAGCAGCATCTTTTGGGAGAGAATTAATTTGGCCACTAGCTGATAATATACCTAACGCAATCGCTAAGTCATATTGACTTCCGCGTTTGGGGAGATTAGCAGGAACTAAATTAATAACAAATCTCTTTGCAGGTATGGTATAACCAGAATTCCTAATAGCTAATCGGATTCGTTCTCGGGCTTCTTCCACTGCCTGGTCGGCTAGCCCTACCAACGTTATACCAGGTAAGCTATTAGTGCTATCTGTCTCAACCTCAATGAGTTGTCCATCGAGCCCTGATTGGCTAATTGCATAAAGTTTTGTTGTCATTATTTGCTCCTAAAGCTACTGTAATAGAACAAAAACCAAACAGTCAAGCATAAATATTATATTTATAAAAAAAGTTGAGTATCTTATTAGTTGTAATTATCACAACTAATAAATTAATAATTTATACAGTTTTTGTAGATGCTACATATTTGTTAAATTTTGTTATTTTTTATCTGGAAATATCCTTGTAAAACATAAGTACTTTCTGCTAAAATGAATACAAAAATAAATCAAAAATAAATGATCAAAATTAATCAGTTGCAAAAGAGAAGCGCTAAATCCGTTTGGATAGTCTTACTTCTCTTTTGTTTTTTATTAGGATTAATTAATTCACTTGTCCCCTTGGGGCAATCTGTTCCTAAGGCAATGGCGTCGGGGGATTATTCAGCTAGTGGTGTGTTAGGGCAATCAAACTTTACCAATAGTAGTTCGGGCGGGGGTGCAACAGGTTTAAATAACGTTTATGACGTAGCGATAGATGGGGTTAATCATCATCTGTATGCGGCTGATGGCAATAATAATCGGGTGCTTGTTTATAATCTAAACTCTGACAATAGTATTAGCGATACCACGGCAGATTATGTATTAGGGCAAACCAACTTTACCAATGTAACCTGTAATACGGGCGGGAAGACCCTTAGTACTCTGTGTTTGCCTAAGGCAGTTAAAGTAGACACGACAAACCACTTGCTATATGTGGCTGATAGTACGAATACTCGAGTTCTTATTTACACGCTTAATTCTAGTAATGTGCCCACCTCCAATGGACAGGCGGCCAGTAGTAGTTTAGGTGGGTCTAGTTGTAGTACCAAAGCCACAACTTATTGTGATCCCAAAGGATATGCTCTTGAAAATGAGAATCACAGGCAGTAAGTGGTAGATCGCTCATCCAGTAGAATTACCGTCTTTAACCTTAACAATGACGGTACACCAGTTGATACAACGGCCGACTATGTGTTAGGCCACAGCCTCTTTACCAATGGGTCGTGTAATCAAGGGGGTAGAAGTGCCACCAGTCTTTGCCAACCATACTCTGCTGCAATCGATACAACCACAAATAAACTTTATGTTGTTGATAGCAGTAATTTGCGGGTACTTATATATGATACTAGTAGTTTATCGAGCGGTATGGCTGCAACTGGTATTATTGGACAAGGTACTTATACGGCTGCCTTTGGCTGCACGGATTTAATTCACGGAGTATTTTGTACTCCGACTGGTGTAGCAATTGATACCGTTCATCAGAGTCTCTATGTAGCTGACACATATACAGATAGACACGTGGTATTTGAGTGGGGGGTTGGTAGTCAAACTGGTGTTAGATACATAGGTCGGTCGCATGATTGTGGTATTTTTTACTTCTGCGGAGGGTCAGAGACTGCTAGTGCTAGCAGTTTTAGTGCAAGCTCTAACGGGCTTAATAGTATTGCGGGGATGATAATTGACCCAGTCAGCGGTAGGTTCTTTGTGGCTGATGGTGGGTTTAATCGTATTATGCAATTTGAAAAATTTACGATTCTTATTAACGGACCAACTACCATACCTGACGGTTCTTCTGGTACCCTTTATAATTCTGGATCGTATACGACAGCTACAATTGACGCAGATTTGCCAATTGTAAGTTATTCAATTACAGCAGGTGCATTACCCGCAGGGACAGTAATCGATCCTCCAACAGGAGTAATTTACGGGACGCCGACTGAATTTGGT
>CAZGCZ010000091.1:0-3328 GCA_964524615.1 uncultured Candidatus Saccharibacteria bacterium | reverse complement strand
TTAATAATCCCGAGCGCCCTTTTTATGTTCGTGAAATCACTCGTAAGGTCAATGAGCAAATCAACTCAGTTCGACGTGAACTCCAAAACCTTTTAGCAGTTGGTGTGGTCAAGTCAGTCAACCAATCAAATCGACTTTATTATGAAGTCAATCCAAGCTTCAAATTTTATAACGAATTCAAATCAATTTTTGAAAAACTGCCAGCTAAATCAAAAGAGTCTAAAGAAATCAAAGAAGAGGACCAAATAACGCGTAGGGTGATTCGCTCTGGTAATGTGCGTTTGCTTTTTCTCTCTGGCGCCTTTGTTCGCGGTAGCAACCAATCAATCGATATTTTTATAGTTGGGGATGTCAACAAGGCAAAGCTAGCTCAGATTATTGCTGAAATTGAAAAAGACATGAGCCGAGAACTTAATTATACTGTGATGCGAGTCGAGGATTTTGATTATCGACGTAATTTGAACGACCGATTCTTGGCTGATATGCTTGATGCCCGCAAAATAGTATTGCTTGATCAACTGGAAGTCTTCACTAAGTCAGGTGAGCGAGATAAGCAAAAAGAACCAATAGCGGTAACGGTCAATCTTAGCGAGCCAAACCCAGAAGTTACAACTGAGGATGCTCATAAAATAGCTGTTAACCCAGCTGAATAAATATGAACAAAAAACAACCTATCTCAGTAACAATTGCACCAAGAACTATTTTTTTGACATTTTTTTTGGTACTTTTTTGCTTTTTGCTACTTAAATTAAGCGATATTTTATTGCTTATTTTCTTTAGTCTATTATTTGCTGCTGGATTGCATCCGACAGTGACCTGGTTAATGCGTAAATTTAAGCTAAAAAAAGGTTATGCAATTGCTATTTTATATGTGACGATCATTGGCGTAATTGCTATTATAATTTCGCTGATAGTGCCCTCTGTTAGCCAGCAGATCCAATCTTTAGCTCATAACCTGCCCAATTATCAGCATTCAATTGTTGATTACCTTCATAATACCCCGACTTTACAAAATTTTGTGGCTACTAGTTTTGATAAGCTCAATCAAAACTCTGGCGGGATTTTTAGCACAGTTGCTTCTGCCACAGTTGGAGTGCTTATTAGTATATTTGGCGTTCTAACTGTCATGATTCTAACAGCATATTTTATCTCTGGTGGTAGGGACATGATAGATCGTCTCTTAAGTTATCTACCTGAAAAACAGTGGCGAGCTCGTGGCATTGCTATTGCTGAGCGTATTACTAACAAGCTGGGGTACTGGCTGCGGGGCCAGCTGATTCTAAGCGGGATTATTTTTGTCACTCATTTTATTGGCCTTAGCTTACTAGGGATCCCCTATGCATTGGTCCTATCCCTATTGGCAGGACTTCTTGAATCGATACCAACCTTTGGTGCTTGGTTTTCCGGTATAGTTACGGTGTTAGTTGCTCTTGCAATTTCACCAGGTAAAGCTATTGCTGCAGGTGTGTTAGTGACATTAATTCAACTCGTGGAAGCTAATATTATTACACCGCAGGTTATGAAAAGAGCGCTTGGAATCCCAGCAGTTATGGTAATTATCTCTTTGCTAGTATTTGGGAAGTTATTTGGTTTGATAGGGGTGTTGTTTGCCGCGCCTGTGGCAGCGATTGTGGCTATTTTAGCCGCCGAGTTTAGCCCTGATGGCAAACGATGGCTTAAAGAAGCTAATACGGGATATAAAGGAGAATAAAAATATGGAACTATCACTTGCTAAAAAGCCGTCAATTCATAAATTACAGCTCAAAAACCTATCAGTAGTATTTAACCCTGCCGGAGCGGAAAAAGCCGATGTTCTTCTTTTTAGTGAAAAACAAGATAAACTAAGCTCGACGGATGATCAAAAAATCTTTGACGGTGCAGGTGAGTACGAAGTGAATGATACGATGCTGCGAGGAGTGCGCTTGAATGGCACCACCAGCTATGCAATTGAGGGAAACGGCTTGCGACTCGTTCAATTATCAGAAATAGAGATTAAACTTAACGACAAGCAAGTAGAGCAGCTCACACCAATTGATATCTTGTTGATACCTGCTGCAGAGGGCAAATCAGAAACTATCACCGCCATGATTAGTACCCTTGAACCTCGAATTATTGTTCCGGTGGGCGCGGACGAAGCAATGATTAAAAAAATTGCGGCCGAACTTGGGGTAACTGCTGAAAAAACCGCTAAATTTAAAATAAGTCATAAAGACTTACCTGAAGATAGTCATAGGCTTATTGTAATCGAGTAATTAAGCGCTTTTAACTTTTTCTTTGGATTGCTTATTGAGAGTACGAATGGTTGAAGCAGCAAGCTTCAAACGTACTTTTTGACCATCAATAATTAAAGTCTTGGTTTGAAGATTAGGCTTCCAAACCTTTTTTGTGTGGCGCATAGAATGGCTAACGTTGTTGCCAAATTGCTTACCTTTACCTGTAATGTCGCATTTATAAGCCATGAGTAAATCCAAAAATAACCGTCTTAGTCTACCACAACAGAAGTCTCAAATCAAGTAAATCGTAGTGTGATAGCGCTGGCTCAAGCACAAAAAATCAGCTATAGTTGAGCCTATGAATACAGCTGTTACACTTGTTGAGTATTTTATAATACTCGTTATTATTATCACAGTTCATGAATTCTCGCATGCCTGGGCAGCTCATCAGCTAGGTGATGTTACTGCTAAGCGGGAAGGCCGCTTAACACTTAATCCGCTGGCTCATATCGATCCATTTTTCACCTTACTTATGCCGGCAGTCTTAATACTGCTCGGTTCGCCCGTTGTCTTTGGTGCGGCCAAACCAGTGCCGTTTAACCCATATGCTGTGCGGTATGGAAAGTGGGGAGCAGCTCTAATAGCAATTGCCGGTCCAACTAGTAATTTATTGATGGCTACAGTAGTAGGTTTATACTTACGATTTATTCCACTGCACAGCAGTATTCCGTATCAGTTTCTTCTGCAATTTGTAATAGTTAATTTAGCCTTCTTTGTTTTTAACATGATCCCCATTCCGCCACTTGATGGTTCGCGCGTTCTCTATGCGATTTCGCCGCCATCACTCGAGGACGTACTAGAAAAAATTGAACGATTTGGTCTATTTGGCATTATTGCCATACTATTTTTACTATATCCACTTATTTCTCCTTTTATTTTATCGGTCGTTCAAGGGCTTTCAACACTAATTTTGGGATACAATCCGCTTTGATGTATAATCAAATTAAGCTCTGCTGCGCACGTTACAAACTTACGACATTTTCTGCTTAGGAAAATTATTGGGAAGCCTAGATTACCGGCTGCTTTGGCGGATCGTGTTGCGGCTACCCACCTGG
>CAZGCZ010000090.1:0-12960 GCA_964524615.1 uncultured Candidatus Saccharibacteria bacterium | reverse complement strand
ACATGCCCCGGAGTATCAATTAGATTCAATTCAACTCCTTTCCATGTCATGCGCACAGGCTGCAGTTTAATAGTAATCCCCCGCTCACGCTCTAAATCCATCGTGTCGAGTACCTGCTCCTGCATTACTCGAGCTTCTAATGTGCCTGTGGCTTCAATGAGACGATCTGCTAGAGTTGATTTACCATGATCAATGTGGGCAATGATGCAAAAATTACGCTTTTTTGCCATGATTTTTTCTAAAGAATGAGTTGGTTTTCTTTTTGGCAATGGCCAGAATTTGCTTCGCCTCGCTAATATGAAGTACGTAACTGCATATAAAGTAAATTCCAATGCCAGCTAAGCTAATAATTGCGAATTTTGGCGCCAAAGTTTTGAAACCCTGATCATTAATGCGCAATGGCAGCCAATAATAGATAATGCTTCTCATCACAAAGGCTGCAGCCAAGCTAGCAATTGCAATCCTAAAAACTGCGCTAACTATCCTTGATAAGCCAAATGGCCCAATTTTGCGCCGCAGAAGCAAGATTAGCATGACAAACTCGGTAATTGAGACAATTGATAGTGCTGTTGCTAGACCTGCAATACCAAAACGATGTGACAAAATAATACTTAATATAATATTTAAAATTACCGCAAATATACTAGTAAACAGTGGCGTGCGGGTATCTTCAAGAGCATAAAATACACGGGCAATCAAAAAATAGGCGCTGGTCGCTACAATTGACGGTGCGAGCAGTGCTAACACATTGCTGGTAATGGTACTACCAAACCCAAAAAGCAGTCGTACTATATAGCCCCGCAAAATGATTGCTGCTGCTGCTGAAGGAATTGTGAGAAAAAATATGATGTTTAAATTATGAACAATACGCCGATAAAAACGGCCTTTGTCATTGCCTTTTGCGGCCCTAATTAAATTTGGAAAGGCTGCCGTGGCAATAGCTCCACCAAACAATCCGATTGGCACATTACGTAAATTGTTTGCGTAATAATAACTCGTTAGAGATCCAGCTACTAAATGTGAGCCGATTGCAGTTTCCACGATGATATTAAGTTGATCAATACCAAGATCAAGGGTTCGCGGAATCATCAACTTAACAATCCGTCTAATTCCTGGGTGCCAAAAATGAAAATTAAATCCGACTTTATAGCCAAGACCAAATGTACCAAGAATCTGTAAAACTGTTTGGGCGGCAGTTCCAATTACTACCCCCCACGCTACTCCATAAATTGCTGGATGAACCCAACTAGAAATAAATACAATGCCGATAATTATCCCAAGATTATATAAAACACTGGCCATCGCAAAAAATACAAATCTATTGAAGGCCTGCTGAATGGCACCAAATACACTTGATACCGCAAATAAGAATGGCGTGAGCAACATAATTCGCGTCAAGTTCACGGTTAAATTAAACCGCGCTTCATCAAATCCTGGTGCAATCAAGTGCACAAGCTGAGGAGCAAAGACAAAAGCAATAATAGAAAGAGCGATGGTGGCAACAGAAAATAAAGTTAGGGCAATATTGGCTACTCGCCAGGCTTCTTCACGCTTGTGTTTCTCAATATAACCAACGAAAACAGGTATGAAAGAGACTGCAAAGGCACCTGACACTAATAGGGTAAATAATAAATCTGGTACGCGGAAAGCCGCCGTATACGCATCAGTCGTAGGGCCAATACCAAAATGAGTGGCTAATAATCGATCACGAACTAAACCAAGTACGCGCGATAAGAAAAACGATACCGAAATGATCGCTGCTGCTGCACCGAGGGTACGAGATTTATTGATTCGCGAGATAAGTTTATTGGCCAATTGTGGTCTACTCGCTTTCTACTGGAGGCAGGCCGTCCCCTTTTGGTCGCTTTTTATCCAATGACGCCACAAGTTTTTCAAACTCTGGCCCTTCAATGGTTTCTTTTTCTATCAATTGTTTGGCTATCAAATCAAGCTTGGCACGATTTTGCTGAATAGTTTTGCGAGCTTTGTCAGTAGCTTCATTCACAATTCCAGCAACTTCTTGGTCAATTTGTGAAGCTACATTATCAGAGTAATGTTTATTTTCCATAACGCTCTTGCCTAAGAAAATTGAGCCTTCGCTATCGGCAAAAACTAAATTATTGAGTTGTGGGCTCATGCCATATTCCGTAACCATGCGTCGAGCTAGATCATTGACGTGCTTAAGATCGCTTTCCGCACCAGTTGTGATTTCATTAAAGACAATTTCTTCAGCAACTCGCCCACCAAGGCTCATCGCAATTTCATCTTTAAAGTCAGCTACAGAATGGAGATGCTTATCCTCAACTGGCAGGCTCCAAGTTACTCCTCCAGCCATACCGCGTGACACAATACTAACCTTATGGACTGGATTACAATTCGGTAGAATATGCGAAAGCAGCGCATGTCCCGCTTCATGGTAAGCCGTAATTTCTTTTTCTTTGTCATTAAGAATGTGGCTTTTTCGTTCAGGCCCTAATGCCACTTTTTCAACAGCCTCGGATAGTTCAGATTGATTAATTTTTTTCTTATCTCGGCGAGCTGCTAATATGGCTGCTTCATTGGCAATGTTAGCCAGATCAGCTCCTGCCAGGCCAGGAGTCTTTTGGGCGATTGCTTTTAGGTCAACATCATTGGCCAGAGGTTTTTTCTCGGTGTGAACTTGCAAAATTTCTGCGCGGTTGTTCATATCAGGCAAATCAAGCACAACACGTCGGTCAAATCTACCTGGACGGAGCAAGGCAGGATCCAAGACATCAGGGCGGTTAGTAGCAGCCATAACGATGACATTTGTTCCTTGTTCAAAACCATCCATTTCAACAAGAATTTGATTTAAGGTTTGTTCACGCTCATCATGACCACCACCCAATCCAGTACCACGCTGCCGACCAACGGCATCAATTTCATCAATAAATACAATGCATGGCGAATTCTTTTTGGCTTTATTAAATAAATCCCGGACTCGTGATGCACCAACCCCTACAAACATTTCTACGAATTCAGAGCCAGAAATACTAAAAAAGGGTACTCCTGCTTCACCAGCCACGGCCCGCGCTAACAATGTTTTGCCAGTACCAGGAGAGCCAATAAGCAGCACACCTTTTGGAATTTTTGCACCTAATGCCTCAAACTTCGTTGGGTAGCGTAAAAATTCTACAACTTCACCAAGTTCCTGCTTGGCTTCTGCCACACCGGCAACATCAGCAAATTTAACCGTACCCCGATCAAGCCCAAAAACTCGCGCCTTGGATTTACCAAAACTCATTGCTGCATTATTGCTACCTTGCGCTTGGCGCATCATAAAGTAGAAAAAGCCAATAATAATCATGATCGGCGCAAAGGCCAAAACTATATCAAGCCAATGAGTACCATTGCCGTCTGGGTTTTTAGTATTAATTTTTACTTTGGCGTAATCAATGCCATAGTTGGTGAGCGGAGTGTTCTGTTCCTTAAAGCTTTGTTCATGGGATCCGTCCTTGAGATATATATCAAGCTTGTCTCCTGTCACATCAATATGGTCAACATCTCCTGCTTTTGCCTGTTCTATAGCCTTTGATAATGAAACATCAGTTGGTTTTGTACTAACAGAGCTTGAGAAAAACAAAGCCAAGCCGAGTATAGCGACTCCGATAATAACGTAAACGAAATTCTTTGGTATTTTCATGTTTTTCATAGCTGCTCCATACTTAGTTGGTAATGAGATGAGCTTGGATGAGCCAAGTGGTGCCGATTAAAAGCTAGACCAACTACCCAAACGGGCTGATTTTGATTATCAACCACGATAGGCCAATGCAAACGATCTCGACGCGGAACTTTATTATCAGTAAAAATATCCTGTAGTTTCCTGTGTCCGTTCATTCCAATTGGGACTAAGCGGTCCCCTTGCTGCCACCCTCGCACATAGTAGGTGCGTGGCTGCACAAGATAGTTAACTCGATCAAGAGGACGGACATTAGAATCAAGATAAATCCGAACACCTGAAGAAGTAATATTCCTACCAGGTTTGAGTATATGAGTTTCAGTTTGAATTTCAGGAATACTATCTGATTGAGCAACTACCAAACTATCATAAACTCGCTCCAAGAGCAAGCCTGGTATAGCATTGCTGACAGTACCAGTTTCAGCAGTCTCTAAGAAATTCAGACCACTAATAAGATTGGCTTGAGTTAAGCTAACGCCACCCGTCAACTGCCTGGTGATATAGCCAAGTAAGTTAAGTCGAATCATCTGGCTTAACTGCAAAAAGCTTTTGCGAGAAAGCACTATTTGCGTGTCGCTTCTTGATTCTACTAATGAATCCAATACCTGATCAAGTTGCCAGTCAATTTTATCGGTCAGGTTCTCAAGTTGCTGAATAGCTTGTAAATGATTGGCCCGAAAATGAGGGTCCTCTACGCTACTAGTGGGTAAAATGATATGACGAACAAAATTGCGGCTGTAGTGAATATTGGCGTTCGTGCTATCGGTATTATAAGGCAATTCATGCTGAGCGGCATACGTAATAAGCTGTCCTTTACTAAATGGCAAAAGTGGTCGTACTACTTTACCTTGACTCGGTCGCATTGCTACTAAGCCATAACGGTCAGCACCTCTAATCGCGTTAAAAACTGTAGTTTCAAGCTTATCATCAGCGTGATGAGCAGTCACAATTATGTCTGCTTGCGCTCCTTCTCGCACGCTTTCCAAAAAATCATACCGCGCTCGGCGCAAAGCAGCCTCTGAACTCTCCTGTGCAATTAGTTGGTTAAGATAGAATTTGTAACCATACTCATCTGCCAGTCGAGCGACCAACGCTGCATCGTGATGAGCATCAGCTCTTTGATTGTGATTTAAGTGAGCCACAACCACATCCCACCCCCACCGCAGTCGGAGCTGAGATATAAGATCAAGCAGCACAACAGAATCAACCCCACCAGAAACTGCTACCACAAGCTTACTGCCAGCTGGCAATAGATCGGTTTGATATAGATGTTGCTCAAGTTGATCAATCATAATTGTATTGTATCAAGTTCAACCATGAAAAACATTGTTGAAGTGATATCTTTCTTTGAGTTTAGTAAGAACTACTCATGGGCAGCTGATTGAGCTGTTTCAACATTTTTGATGTTTGGTAGCCGTGTTGAAGCTAGTAAACCTAACACGAGAAATCCCGTTGAAAAAAATAATGCGTATCGAACAGAATCAGTCGTAGCTTGATTGCTTATTCTTTTAATTTCTTGCTTAGCTTGAGTTGAGATATTGGTATCTGATATTTTAGCTCCGCCTCCGAACTCTACGTTTGAACTTTGCGCTGCCACTGCTTGAACTATTTGTGGTTTGGCCTGCTCAGGCAATACCGTGCTATTTTTGATACCAGTACTAAGATGAGTACCAAGAGTAGCCAGTAATGCAGCACCAATGACCGCCGAGCCAAAGGTTGCGCCCAGCTGTCGGCTGGTATTCATTACCCCTGATGCCTCACCAGCCTCTTGAACCGATACACTGGAAAGTGTGATGTTTGATATTTGCGCCTGGTTGAATCCCATCCCAACGCCAAATAACACAAAGGCAAGAATAAAATCTGTTACCACAGCAGTAGTTGATAAGTTATAGCACAGCACGATAAGGCCTGCTATCGTAATGAGAAGACCAGCTTGAATAATCCGTTTTGGCGTAAACCACTTCGAGAGAACAGCAGAAATCGGTCCGGCAAAAAATAGACTAATTGATAGTGGTAAAAGCGCTAGGCCGGTGTGTAAGGCATCACGCCCTAACACACCCTGAAAGAATATTGGCAATGCAAATATCAGACCAGTCAGACCCAAAGAGACCATTGCCAAAGTCGTAATACCAGACGTGTATTGGCTGTTTTTAAATAATCGAGGCGAAACCAACGGTGTTCTGTTGAGTCGATCCATTCGTTTTTCCCAAAACCAAAAACCAGCTAATAGCACCAGCCCAAGAAGCACTGCTGGAACAGTAACAGAAAACGATCCAAAACGAATTGCATGCCCAGCAATAGTGAAGATGTCAGTCGCGTACCACCAACCATGATTACTTGATTCAATAATCCCAAAGACCAGTGAAAACAATCCGAGTGAGGATAAGGCCACACCCACCCAATCAAGGGTCGGTTTCTCTTCTTTGTCCCGCGTTTCTCGCAATATTACTGATCCGATCAAGAGCAAAATAACTACAAAAACATTGATTCGAAAACCCCACCGCCAGCTGTATGTCGTAGTTAAATAGCCACCGAGAATTGGACCAATCGCACTAGCCGCCCCAGCCACACCGCCAAAAACACCAAAAGCGATTGCGCGATCGCGGCCATAAAAATTCGAGAGGAGCAAAGCGGCTGCAGCTGGCATCATCAGTGCTGCACCAATTCCTTCAATAATTGATTCGCCGATCAATAAGACTCCAACAGAATGTGAGATTGAAGCCACAAACGAACCAACAGCAAATAAAATAGCCCCAAGAATAAACATTTTTTTGCGGCCGAACAAGTCGCCAAGTCTGCCACCTGTAATGGTAAAGGCCGATAGCACAAGCGCATAAGTCGTAATCACCCACTGGATGCTCTGAATATTGGTATTGAGCTCACGAATTATTGATCCAAGCGAAACGTTCAGGAGAGTTGTGTCAATAATTACAATTGCTAATGCTAATGCAATTACCCCGAGCCGCCCCCATTTTTTTAAGAATGAGACGTGTTCATCTGGCATTTTATTAAGTATTTTCTTACTAGTAGTTTTTATTCGTTGTTTGGCTTTTTGAACCATTTATCCTCCATTTTCTTTTTATCGTTATGCTGTTTCATTTCAAAATTTTTCACTATTTTATCAAGCAGCCCAACAAACTGGGTTAATTCCTGATCATCAAGTGCGGACACAAAATCAGTAACCTTAGCCATTCTATGAGCATGGAAATGATGGAAAATATGTTGTCCTTTTCTAGTCAGAGCAACTTTTACAATGCGTCGATCGGCTTTTACTATGCGTCGCTCCAAAAAGCCTGCCTCAACTAAGTTTTCTACTAACTGACTGACTGCGCCACTGGTAATATCGAGGGCATCTGCAATTTGCTTGACGCTTGGTTCATGATACTGCTGAACTACAAACAACAGCTCGATTTGGTGGCGACTAATAGCCCGATGACGGGGAGGTCCAGCCCACCCCCTAGCAGCTCGGACATTTGACTGCATTTCCCAAAATGAGCCTATTAGGTGATTAATGAGTTGCTGACGTTTTTCTGACATAGTTAATCCTCAAAAACAATTAAGTTATTAACTATTTTAGAAACTAAATTATTAGTTGTCAAGCACTATTCGGCTTTTTTAGGGAGTCTTACTTCGTAGCCTTCTTCTAATTGGGATTCTGGCTGCTCATCAATAATATTCTCAAGCTTTTGCTGTAATTTTTCTTCGTCAATATCGCGGCCAATAAACACCAGATCTGTTTGTGGTTCTTGATCATGCCAGTTTTCCCAACTAATATCAGCTCGAGCACCAACTAGTTGAAAAATATACTTGCGTTCATGCCCTTTTTGTCCAAGATTAACGAAGCCTTTTGCACGATATATATTTGTAGGAATCTCTTGATTGACAAACTGTTGGAATTTCATAGGATCAAATGGTTTGGTAGTAGAGAATTCAAAGTGTTGGTATTTCTCATGCTCATGATCGTGATGATCGTGGTGATCGTGATGATCGTGATTTTTCGCAATATGATTACTTGAATCCCAAACTTCAGTATCAAGAATAAGATGGAGGTCAAGTTGCGCCTTTTCAGTTTCGAAAATTCTGGCTCGAGGATTGATTGCTGTAATCAGTTGGCTAATCTCGCTAATCTTTTTCTTTGGTACTAAATCTATTTTATTAATAACAATGAAGTCGGCATATTCTGCTTGTTTTAGGGCTAGCGCGTTCCCTTCGGCATTTTTTTCGATATTAACAGCGTCAATAACTGCCACAATACTATCTAACCTCACTCCGAGATTTAAGCTGTCACGCAGGGTTATTAATAGATCATATGGGTCAGCTAATCCACTTGCTTCAATTACAATGTAATCAATTTGGCTGCCCGGATAAACAAACTGGGCAATAGCTTCTTGTAGATCAAGGCTGCCAAGCGTGCAGCAAATACAGCCGTTCGAAAGCTCAAGCTTGGAATCGGTCTGGCGTTCCACTAGTTTGGAATCAATATTGATCGAACCAAAATCATTTACCACAACGCCAATCTTAAGACCTTCTTTGTTGGATAAAATATGATTGAGTAAGGTCGTTTTGCCACTACCCAAAAAGCCAGTTAGTACCGTGATTGGAATTTTACGTTTTTTTGTCATGAATCTATACTGTAATATCTCGACGCGTAAAAATAAAGGCCCCTAGTGCGGTGGCAACAACAATTACAGCTGCAAACAAAATTAATGAGTGTCCCACAAAACTACCTCGCAACAGAGCATTGTTGGCTTGAAAATAATGAAATAAAGAGACGTAGCTTAGACTATGCAGCCGATCAAGAATATTTGCCACTATGTTGAGAATATACATTATAAAAACTATGCCCCCCACTACCATGTAAACGTAGCCCCTTTCACTAAATAATGCCGAGAATAGGAAACCAAGCGCCATTACAGCCCAACCAAACATCAGACATAACAGTGTCAGTTTGAGTGATGAAATATTATTAAAACTTAGGGAAAATAACTGAGCCAATATTATTGCCGTCGGCACTGACGCAATTACAAATAATATTAGGCTTGCCAGCGAACTAAAATATTTACCAAAAAACAGTTGCAGACGCGTTACTGGCTGAGCAAGCAAAAATCCCATAGTTTTACGTTCAATTTCACCTGACAAGGCATTCCCGCTACGAGATATAACAAGTAATATCACTAAGACTTGCCATGTGATACTAAACTGCTCATATGCTAGATAAGTTGCCAGATTATTAAAATCAAGGCTCTCAATACCAAAAGCTTTGAGAAAACTGCCTTTAAATTGCTCCACAGTTTGAGTAACCGCTTGCGCCTGATGTTGAATAGAAGGGAAAATTGCCACAAATAGTAACAAAAAACCAAATCCGATACCACAAGAGATAATTGTCGAAATTCTATGATCAAAAAAGTCGCGTTTTAATATCTTCCACATTTTATTTATAAAACTCCATAAAAACATCTTCGAGACTAGCATGGGTTATGCTCACATCTTTGATCTGAGCTTGTGCTAAAGCTTGCATCAAAGGGTTGATGTCGCCTTTAACCTTAAATGACGCAGTTTGCGCTGAATAATGCTCAATTGCCACATTAGCCAGTTTGAACATTTCTCTTTTGGCTGGCTTTTCAAATGCTACATTAACCAAATGGGTGTGAAGTGCGCGCAACTTATTGAGACTCGCATTTTCAACGAGCTTACCGTCGCGAATAATAGCTACGTGATCGCAAACTTGTTCAACTTCTGGGAGATTATGTGAACTCATAAAAACTGTGCCGCCATTATCGCGGTAGTCTCGCAGCAAAGAATAGATTTTATTTTGCAATAATGGATCCAGGCCACGCGTTGGCTCATCCATGATTATGAGTTTAGGCTGGTGCATCAAAGCTAATACTACGCCGAGCTTTTGTTTATTCCCCGATGATAAATTGCGATATTTTACATTCATGACGAGATCCAAGTCATTGACTAGCACTTTGGCTTTACTCTTTCCCCTCATATCTTCAACAAAACGTATGTGTTGAGCAGCGGTCCAATTGTTATAAAACTGATTATCACTTGAGAGATAACCAATATCAGCTTTGATAGCAGCCGACTGCTCGCAGCTATCAAGTCCAAAAACTTTGATCTCACCACTGCTTGGGCGGATAAAATCCATCAGGCATCGAATTGTAGTAGTTTTGCCAGCACCATTGGGGCCCAGGAAACCGCAGATTTCTCCCTTAGGCACTTTGAGCGATACATCATTAAGAGCCTGCTTATCACCAAAAACTTTGCTTAGGCCTGTGATTTCAATAGCATTCATAAATCTATTGTACCAGATGAGCAAAAGAAAAAACGGCTTAATTTCTCAAGCCGCTTGTGTTTTTATCATATCAAGTGCCAAATCTAGGCTTCCAAATCTTTCACAAAAAGTGACATAGGCTGCACAATCTTTCCTCCTTGCAGCTTCTATCATGTCTTTATATGTAGGATGATGCCCAAGAAGCTGAGTTAGACCTCTCAATTGCTCTAAAAGCTCTGCGTCAGTGTAGTGGTTTTGCCGAGCTACTTTTAGCCCCGCCGCTTTGAGAGCTTTGTTGAGCGAACCAAATCTCTTTAGAAAAACCGTTAGCCCTGCACATTTGCCTATTTTATGCAGATTATGCATTTGTTGTGCTGTTGGAACTGCTCCTAGTTCTTCGGATACATTGCGCAACTGCTGCAACAATTCTTCGTCCGTATAGTAGTGTTGGCGTGTGATTGGCAGCCCAGCCTCTTGGAGTGCCTTGTTGAGCGATCCAAAGTGCTGTTTGAAACTTTGATCACTGGCACAAGTGCCGCGCTTTGAAGCAGCTTTAATATCAAAGGTCGTTGGTGAACGGCCAAGATTGCGCGCAAGAGTTTGCAGCTGAGTGATTAAAACCTCACGAGTGTATCCTTGCGGATGGTTCTGCTTAAAGCCGGCTACCGTAAGGGCGTTATTGAAGCTGCCGAAATAGCGATCATACGTTCGAACACTAGGCCAACCTTTGCTGCAGCGGAGGTCAGCATGCTTAGGGGGACGGTTCTCTTTGAAAAATATCTGCCACAAGAGCGTTATAAGCCAAAGGCCACTGTATTGGGCGCGTGGTTCTCGAAGAGCAATATTACCAAATCGTTCGCGCTCTTCTGGGGTTAAGCCGCCCCAAATCCATTCTGGCTCGTTATTCTCAAGGGCATAGCGCAAACACTCAGCTTGGACCATGCACTCAGTGAAACAAACGCGCTTAGCAGCCCGTACTAGTTCCACATCATCTGTGTTATAGAAATTAATTTGAGCACAATTGCGGCATGCTGCGCGTTTGCCCTCAGGGAACATTCCCGCCTGGATCGGCGGCATGTCTTGGGCTGCAAGAGCCATATCGCCTCCAATCTCACAACAGGAACACCCTCTTTATAGCAGATTTTGAGAAAAATTCAATAATTGCATGGTGGCTGAGGGTGGAATCGAACCACCGACCTTAGGCTTATGAATCCTCTGCTCTAACCCCTGAGCTACTCAGCCATAAACTTATTGTAAAAGGAAGACGCCTAAAATAATAGGCGTCGGATAATTCTGGTAGCGGGGGCTGGATTCGAACCAGCGACCTCCGGGTTATGAGCCCGACGAGCTGCCACTGCTCTACCCCGCGATATCTTTTAATTCCCATTCACGTAATGGATATATTAACCTGATTTTGAGCCTAAGTCAAGATCCGAACAAGAAATCCAGCCACTGCTGAAACTTGCTTTTAGAGGCAGTTTGAGAGGTCTGGTTAGTAGTTGATGAGCTGTCATTATTGGAACTGGTATGCGGCACAATCACTACTGATTCGCCTGGAGCTTGTAGATTAAGTTTTTGACGAGCCACCAGCTCTTTATAATCATTGCTGTTATAGTAAGTAATCTTATTTTGTAAGTTGGTAATATCAGCTTGGAGTTGAGTATTCTGAGCTTCCAAAGCAGCGGCCTGTTGTCGTAATTTATAATTCTTTGAGTTTTCGTCGACGAGGATTATAAAGATATAAATAACAAGAATAAGACCAATCCAAAACACTGCTCGAGAGTAGTTAAAAAACCGATTCCAATTCATACCGCTATTGTAGCATGTGTTAAAACACTAAGAGTTTATACTGACTAGCTACTTTCTAAAGACGGAAGAACTTTGCCGAGCAGAACTCCAACACTTCGCCATTCCTGCATTTGGCCATCACTAATTGCCTGACGAATTTGTTCTGGACTCATCCATGTAACTTCAATGTCTTCGCCGTGTTCAAGTGCTTGACCTGCCGGATTTTGTTCATATTCGTGAACAAGAAAATAATATAAATCCCAATTAACTGTCGCGCCTGCGTTTGCTATGGCAACTAACTCAGGGTTTTTAATAATGAGCCCAGTTTCTTCAACAGCCTCTTTTATTGCACCTGCTTTGGCAGCTTTTAAAATATCCTGTCCGCTATTCTTTAAAGCACGGAATTCTTCAATTGTGTTGCAAACCTTACCGCCAGGTAATCGTAAATCTACATTGCCTGTTTCGTGTCGACGTTCTTTTGTAATAAGGACTTTATTATCAGGAGAAACAATAATAAGCCGCGTACCCGGTGGACGACGGTATTGTTCAAATATTCTGCCATCGGATTGTTCTATATGAACTACTTCGCCAATCTTACCCGTGAACATTATTGTCTCTTTTGATTCAGGATTTGGTTGAGGTTCCATAGGTTTTGATTCCATTGCAAAACATTGTAACACACCATAATTTATGAGATTATAAGGGCGTAATAGGTCAGCGGCTCAGACGAGCGCCCATTGCGGTTATTACAAAGATTTTGATCTTTGAAATAACCGTGTTTTTGTTTCTATCCACCAAAAAGAAAGGAAGTAGCAATGGCCAAATCCGATTTTCTCGAAAGGCTTGATCGGTGGTACGACGAAGGCTTAGCTCAAGGCGCGCGATATATGGTAGTACAGTGCGACGCATGGGAACCAGACTGGCCCTGCATTTTCCCTAAATATTTTCCGGACGGTACCACTCTGACAACAATCAGTGAGGAATGTGCACTTGATAGTCACACCTCACAATATTTGGAGGAGCTGTATGACCTCTCGGCTGACAAGCAAGCACAATTGGCTCAAAGAAGAGTTATGAATCACCCGGAAATGGGTATTAAGCACATAACAATTTCATAGGATTAAGATCTTAAAGCCCTGGAGATAATTTCAAAAGGGCTTTAATCTACAATTTACTCCCACTTAAAGACGCGGACTGC
>CAZGCZ010000089.1:0-1588 GCA_964524615.1 uncultured Candidatus Saccharibacteria bacterium | reverse complement strand
ATAAAGTAGCACGGGAGTCATATTGACGACCGTATCATTTGCACTATTAAGAACAAAGCGTATGAGTACCAGCGCAATAACCGTTAACAGCGCTTCAGCTACAAATACAAAAACAATGCTAAAAAAATTAGTGAAAAAAGTATTGATATAGTGTCGCCTAAGAGCAATGGCCGGAGAGGATCGATGATCTATTTGGCGCAGTGCAATAGCATATTGCATATGATTAATTGCACTCGATATAAGAAGAATAACCAGTAAGAATAAGCTCAGTAACAAAACAAATCCCATTAAGCGCGTAGCTGTTATATGTGATGAGCTATGCAATAAACCAATTACGTCATGGGTCGAATAATTAGGTAGCAGCGTAATTATTGGTATGACAATTACCAAATATAACTTCCAATCTACTAAAGTATGCCAAAAAGCCAATGATTTAAGACGCTTTATCGTATTATGGACCGAAAATGGTCCGACAAAAATGCGTCGCAAGACGGCTTCTTGGGCAGCGTTTGTTGCGGTATCACTCATGGCAGGCTGCGACTGGCCAAATGTCTCAATGGCCGGACGTGTCGAACCATGCTGAGTTCCTACAGGGTGATGAGGCTTTTGTGTGTGATGGCTGCTTGTTTGTGGCCCAATCCCATCAATGTTGGTTGGGTGCTGTTCTGGCATTGAAGTTCAAATGCACCTTTCGTTAAGGTAGTTAATTGCTTATGAATACTATTTAAAATTATACCATTGCGGCAGGCTGGTGTGGTATAAAAACACGTTTATTCATTTGAGCCTAGTGTATGATAGATTTATGTCACAAGATTTATTATTGGTAGTAGAATTAAAGTCATGAAAAAATACTTGGTTTCTTGGCGTGACCTGTTGATTTTAAGCCGCCCAAATCGTTGGACGCTAAGCATTGTGCCGTTTATTATTGGCATCTTAGCCAGCGAGAGGCACATCACTTGGGCATTTATTATCGGTATTATATTCTTTAGTCTGCCCTATAATCTCTTATTAAATGGCGTGGGATATTTATATGAGGATATCCCGCCAATCAACGAAACAGCTAGCGACACTAGAGCCGCTATAAAACGGCTTCATGCCCGTCCAGCTTTATTTTTCACAACTGTCGCAATTATTAATTTGCCTTGGATAATTTATTTTTTGCTAATGGGCTCAACTGCTGCACGTATTATTCTCATTGGCCTCATTTTGCTCACTTTAGTCTACGTTATCAAACCTCCTCGGTTAAAATCATTGCCACTGGCCGATACCTTTTCTACGGCACTTATATTTATTCTGCCATTAGCTTTTGGTTTGAAGTATGTTGGCAATTCCAGTTGGCATATAGCAGCCCTCTTATGTGTTTTTATTTGGGCAGCGGCTTCATATTTATTTTATACAATCACACAGTTAAGTTCGGATCGGGAGCTGGGCGTCAGTTCGAGCGCGACTTTCTTGGGTGTACGAGCCACCACCCAACTAAGTTTTTGGGTTTATCTGATTGCTGCAATTTTGGGATTAGTTATGTTTTGGCCTTTTGGAATTTTTGTTATGGTATTTATTGGACTGTACGCACTCAATGTCAGCTTTT
>CAZGCZ010000088.1:0-4349 GCA_964524615.1 uncultured Candidatus Saccharibacteria bacterium | reverse complement strand
GCAACTGTTGGAGTAATTTTAGCATTACTCGGAAGCGGTTAAGAGTATGAGCGCATCACCATCCGCCCGTACGCAGCACCGGCCGGATTATTTATTGAGTGTGCTAGTTATTATTCTCGTTGGTGTTGGCATGATTATGCTATACTCAACCGGCTCAATTATTAGTTACAACTTAACTGGCGGTGTGAGCGACAAAAATAGTCTTTTTCAGACGCAGCTCATTAGTTTTATACTTGGTCTTATCGGCTGGTTTGTGGTTAGCAGAATACCGTATCAAAAATGGCGTAAGTGGAGTCCATACATTTTTTACTTTTCGATTTTTCTGATGTTATTAGTGGCAACTCCGTTTTTTTCTTTGAAAGTTAATGGCGCAACTAGGTGGCTAAAGTTAGGAATTTTCAGTTTTCAACCAGTAGAGTTTTTTAAGTTAGCCATTATTTTATATCTGGCGAGTTGGCTGGAAAAAAATCGCGAAAATCTAAACAAGCTCAGCGTTGGACTAGTCCCATTTCTATTTATTTTGGGATTAATTGCTGGTCTAATTATTTTTATTCAAAAAGATTTGGGATCAGCTATGGTGGTAATTGGCGTGGCTTTATCAGTGTATTTCGCATCAGGGGTCTCAATGAAACTTTTCGCCTTAACATGCGGCACTCTGCTGGCGGGTCTTAGCGCCGCTGTGGTGGTTTTCCCATATCGTATGCAGCGCCTATTGTCATTTTTCAATCACAGCCAAGATGCTAGCGGTTCGGCCTATCATATTAATCAGGCGCTCATAGCGCTTGGCAGTGGGGGAATTATCGGTAGGGGATTAGGGAATAGTTATCAGGTCTACGGTTATCTGCCGGAAGCTACTAATGACTCGATTTTTGCCATCATTGGCGAGCAATTTGGCTTTGTGGGTACATTTACGCTGATTACGCTTTTTAGTATAGTTATATATCGAGGGTATAAAATTAGTCGCCATGCTCCAGACCAGTATGGGCGTTCCATTGCATTTGGTATTACCGTCTGGATTGGCTTGCAAGCACTGATTAATGTGGCGGCCATGTTAAATCTAGTGCCATTAACGGGTATTCCACTCCCATTTATTAGTTATGGTGGGACTAGCTTACTCTTTACATTAACGGCCATGGGAATTTTGCAAAATATATCACGTTACACAACACAAGAGGCAACCAATGAAAGTAATAGTAGCAGGCGGGGGGACCGCCGGACATATAACACCAATTCTAGCAACGCTCGAACAGTTACGCATACTCGATCCGCGCATTGAGATACTGTACGTTGGTTCAGGGCATCAGCTAGAGCAAAAACTACTCAAGCAGACGGGTATTGAGTATATTGCCATCCCTAGTGGAAAATATCGGCGCTATCGACGCGGGTTGGTTCGTGCAGCGCTTGATATTAAAACCAATGCCAAAAACGCTCGCGACATGCTTCGAGTCAATGCAGGATATTTGAGGGCGCGTAGAATTATTCGTCAATTTAAGCCCGATGTTGTTTTTATCAAAGGCGGCTATGTTGGTCTGCCAATTGGATTAGCTGCCCAGCGCATGCATATTCCAACTGTCCTTCATGATTCTGATACCGTCTTAGGATTGACCAATCGCATACTAGCAAAGCAGGCAGTTAATTTGGCAACAGGGTTTCCGATCCAATATTATGATAATAATACCTATCACAATCTTATATATGTTGGAAACCCGATTAAAGAAGATACTATCAAGGCTAATGCTGGGCAAGCAGCTTCATTTTTCAACTTTGTTGAACAAAAGCCGAACATACTCCTTTATGGTGGCAGTCTTGGAGCCAAAGTCATTAATGAGGCAGTGTTTGAAAATCTTGGGCTGCTGACAAAAGAGTATAATATCATTCACATAACGGGGGAGCAGGGAATAGAGCAAGCCAGATTCTTGTCCCATAAATTGCCTGACGAGCTTCGGGAATCTTATCGGCCGTTTAATTTTTTGCGTAAGGAAATGGGCTTGGCTTATGCCGCTGCAGACTTAGTTGTTTGTAGGAGTGGCGCTAATGCTATTGCTGAGCTGGCAGCTTGGGGTAAAGCAGCAATTTTAGTACCGCTCAATAGTGCGGCTAATAATGAACAGCTCCACAATGCCGAATCATTAGTAAAAGCTGGCGCGGCGCGGATGTTATTGGAAGAAGATTTGAGTGGTCGTCGGCTGGTTAGTGAAATTGATCGATTAATGGCTGATCCAAAAGATCGAGAATATCTTAAGCAACACATCGTAAAATTTCATAAACAAAACTCGGCAAAAGAACTAGCAGAATTAATTTTAGAAGCAAGCAAACAAAACAAAGAGGGCAAGGGTGAAAAGAAATCGTCGTAGCGTAAAAAGACAACAGACTGCAACTTATCGCTCAAACTATGCCTTACCACAGCAGCAAGTACGTTTACGTGGCTATGTCACGGCTTTTGGTATTGTCAGCGTTGTAATTTTGCTAGTCTATGGCTTGTTTTTTTCGAAAATATTTCATATTGACCATATTGCGATAAAGGGGAATCAGCACACCGCCACCAGCGAAGTTACTGATCAGGTTAACCACATTCTTGATGAAGGATTATTAGCTCGAAATATCTTATTTTTAAACTCAGGATCCTTAAGTAAGGAGCTACAAAAAAATGATTATCAGTTCACTAGTGTTACCGTTAAGAAAAACTTTTTGCACGGAATTACTGTGGTAGTGCAAGAAAGAGCGCCCTCACTGCTTTGGCAATCAGGTAATAGCATATATGTTTTATCAGATGATGGCCAAGCAATAGAAGAGGTTAGTGGACAAAAGCCGAACAACTTACCGATCATTCATGATAACGCTAATCTACCGGTGAATTTAGGTAATCAGGTAGTACCGCAAAATTTCATAAATTTTGTTCGTCAAATTATGAAACAGATACCAAAGCAAGGCCTCAGCATACAGTCAATGTCAGTACCAGCTACTACGAATGAGCTTTATGTACAGGTAAATGGGGGATATAGCATTAAGTTTGATGCTAATGGGGCAGTAAGTGAACAAATTGCTGATTTGACAGCCGTTCTTAAAACCCTCAAAAGCCAAAACAAACAGCCGCATGAATACATCGATTTGCGCATTTCTGGAAAAATCTTCTACCGATAAGTTCGGTTTTTGTTCAAGCACTTTTAACATTGTTTGTGTGCTCACAAAAAAATAATTTTTATGTTAAAAAACACAAAAAAGGGAAAGAAAAAATAAAATTTTTTTATAACTAAATTAGATAATTATTTTCTTAATAAAAAAAGTTTTATTCATTAACCAAACTATGTATTAATATACATATCAAATATAAGCTTATATACCAGTAGAACCAGCCCATATAAGACATGGCTCTATGATCGCACTACTACCCCACGATACATTCTATAGGTATAAGTACATATCATCAGTGTCGCAAAATATACATTGGACGACACGACTGCTTAAGACCTTCTTTTGCATCAACATGAACTTTTATTAATTCACACAATTATTTGTGCTTTTACTAAATTACACTTCTCTACTTATTGTTCTTGTGAGAAAGTTGTTCGCTATAATTTTTGGGAGCTACGCCAACCAAGTTCGGTTTTTGTTCAAAGTTAGGAACAGCCGGTTGTTCTTTTGGGGCTTGTTCGTGATTTGATTGAGCTGCACGGTCAGACAAAACATTATTACTCTGTTCTGACCCATTTTGAGGTGTTCCCTGCCCTTTTTCTTCAAAGCCCGACCATTTACTAATATATTGCTCAACTTCTTTCCTGTCGGCCGCGTAATGCTTACGAGAGTGTTGTAAGATCTCCTGGGTAAGATCCTGGCTGGTTTCAGGCATACGAAGAGTTTTTGCTGAAAACGGCAAGCTCGTTTCGCCATCAATACTCATTGCAACGTAAATATTTTGAATATTTAGATTTACTAAGTCATTTGGTTCAAAAACTGGCTCGAAATATTTTGACAAGTATGTAGCATCCGCTGCGCCAATACGAAATGTAATCATTGATCCGACATTACCAAACACAGCATCACGAACTTCCTCGGCCATTTGAGCCACATATTGGTTGGCAACGGTTAGATAGAGCCCATATTTACGTGCCTCAGAAAGAATAACGGCAAAACTTTCTGTCGCAAAATTTTGAAACTCATCGACATACAGATAAAACGGTGTGCGCTCTTTAAGCCCCATATTGGCGCGGCTCA
Source organism: uncultured Candidatus Saccharibacteria bacterium (assembly GCA_964524615.1). Classification (GTDB taxonomy): domain Bacteria; phylum Patescibacteriota; class Saccharimonadia; order CAILAD01; family JBBSBN01; genus CAZGCZ01. The sequence continues at coordinate 137 of CAZGCZ010000088.1, read as the reverse complement.
TCGCTGCTAATTGAATCTTAGTAATAATCAGCGCTCCAAGTATGGAAGCATTATCTTCACCAATTCGCCCGCGTGACAAATCAACTATGAGGATCTTCCCCTCGTCCATCATTTTGCGAATATCAAAGCTTGATCGA
>CAZGCZ010000087.1:0-3241 GCA_964524615.1 uncultured Candidatus Saccharibacteria bacterium | reverse complement strand
CCACAGCTGTGTTTGATTGCCAGCCAATTCGTGATCTTGAGCATGAACCAGTTCACTAAAACCGCGCCCTAAATATGGCTTTATCCTTAGCGCAACTTCCTGAGCATAACGCAAATTGTGCTTTTGAGCGGCAGCATGAATAAATGCCTGCTCAAAATCCCAAACGTAATTTGTATGATAGTGATCTGTATTTCCAAGATGCGGGATACCGGCTCTATAGCCAGCATTTGTTACGAGTTTTTGGCTAGCTTTTTCTATAAGATTAGCGTAATTACTTGGTAGTTCTTCGGGCAAGATATAAAACAAAGCATGCAAAGAATCTGTCGAAGGTGAATCAACAGTCGTTCCATCACCCTCAATAACTGAAACAAAATGATCCCGATGCCAAAAAGCCTTAATGCCCTGAGCAATCATGCGTTCTCCTTGATCAATGACATCCTGTTGTCCTAATACTTTTCCAATTTCTTTGATAGCTCGGGCGTTTTGAAAGTGTGCTAAAGCATAGCTGGCTGGATAAATCGAATGAGCACGCTCACCGTTAATGACTGAATCTTTCCAATACGTCACCTCAAGCGCAAAACGTTTAGCGTTAGCGAGTTTCGGATCTTCCCAAAAAATATTATCTCTAATGTGACTGTTAATATATCGAATTGCACTATGAATATTATGAGCATATTGATCAACTATTTTTTTATCATCGTTGTTATACAACGCTGCAATGCTTAATAAAAATAAGGCTGTGGAGTCGCAAGCATTATATGTTGTTGTTAATTCATTCATAGCTACACCTGGAAGTTCGTGATGAATCTTACCCAGCTCCTCGCCTGTTTCTGGGTCTGGATGCAAGCCTTGATGACGAGCAGAAAATACCAGCTGGTGCTTGAGCGCTTCAACATCGCCAGCCAAAAGTCCGTAAATAAAACTATCACGAGAAAAATTACCGGGGAATCCTGGTAAAGCGGCTCTATACAAGCCATTATCAGTTTTAAGAGCTAGGAGAGCCAGTTCAACTCTACGCTTAGCCTCAATTGGAGCGTGGTCAAAAAATAATAATCGTGATTTTGTCTGAGTATCATCCATCAAATAGGGCTTTGTTCGATATATTGAGAATACCGAATTAAATATGAATGAATACGGCTTTGATTTCGGCTTTTTGATAGCCCACTTAACTGGGAATTCATGCCATTATAATACCATAAAGCTTACGCTTAGAAGATAGACTAATTTAAAAACCAGAAAATTTCTTTTCTGGTTAGGCTTACAATGGTTTCTCGCGAAATATGACCGGCTGGCCAATATCTGCGCGAAATGAGCATGAAGATGGCAGAGGCGTCTTTCTGGGTGCTTTACCACGCCAAGGGTAATCGCGACAAGCCGGTGGTCTTTTTTCATAGATGCGACATTCGCGGGTTTGCTCATCAAAGTTTTTACAACTGAAAAAGAATGGTCGATCGCCGTTTAAAGACAGTTTTCGATCTATGTCCATAACGGCAGCGTAAAATTCCGGATCTTTAGCTTTAACTTCTTTATGAGACATGAGAGTTAAGTCTTCGAGAGTCCAGCGCCTATCGGCTGGATCCATCGCCCAACGCACAGCTTCAAGCTTGCCATAGGGCAACATCACAGGATCACAACAACTGCCACATCCGTTGCATTCAGTCATATTGTAGAGCCCTCTATAATACGAAGCTTTTTGGATTTCGCAGATTTCATTTTCACCCCTATTCAAAGAACATCTCTAAAGCACTAAAATTATATGATAAATTTAATATTTATCAAGCTTTCTTATGGATGATCATAGATATAGCCGCCAAACGAATTGGCTTTTACCCAGCGCTGGCTAATTCGGTTCCAGCCAATATAATTCATTTCAGAAACAAGCACATCATCCCCCTTAACCTGCTCCACGTAAGCCACGTGGCCATAGCGACCAGCTGATGTCCAGGCAATTGCTCCAGCAACGGGGATGCTACCGGTAAAATAGCCTGAGGCTTTGGCATTTGCCATCCAATCACGTGCATTACCCCAATTGGGCGGCACGGGACGACGCGAAGCGACATAATAAGTACATTGGCCGTATGAATACTTGCCCTTATCAAACTGGACTTGATTAGCTCCAGGAGGGATGCTATTTGATGTGTCAGCTGGCATCATGGTTGGCTGCTGAAGGTTCGCAGTTTGAGTCTGGGCTTGGCTCTGTGTTGGGGCTGCCGTTTCTGACGCAGTTTGAACTTGAGCTGAATCAGCTGGTTTTGTTGTGTCAGCGCCAGTAGAAAGTATAATAATCGGTTTTGCCACGGTAGAAGCCGCCACACTAATGGTCTGTCCAACAGCTTCTGGTGCAGACAATAAGACTGATCTAGCCTGCTGATTAACAGAATCAACCGCTGCAATAGTAGCTTTGATATGAGTAATAACGCCGGTGTTTACATTATCAATTGAATCAGCAAATTGCATTGCTTGCTGATTCCCCTGCTGCTTAAGCTCTGTTATTCGCTGCTTTGTCTCAGTTAAATATTGATTAACACCTTGTGGCCCATAATAATAATTAATTACAGCTAAGCGCAAAATAACTAAAATAAGAACAGTAAGTCCAGCAAATACAAATATACTGCGGCGAATGTGCCGATGTAACAAACGACGCTGATAATAATCCTGCTTATTCACACTTGGCCACTGGCCTTGAGAAACATTGATATTCATAGGGAATTTGCGATTATATACCAAAAAAGCGGTTTTTGGCAAGCTAAAATTAAGTTTTTTGGCTTTTTCTAAGCCAATATTCTAGTTTTGTACTAAATTTTTAGCTCAAGAAACAAAGGTTAAAGCACGGCCAGGATTGCCGGCTCGGCCAGTACGGCCAATACGGTGAATGTAATCTTCGTATTTTTCTGGTTGATCAAAGTTAATGACATGACTAACCATCGGAATATCGAGACCGCGAGCCGCTACATCAGTAGCAACCAGAACACCAACTTTGCCGTCTTTGAAGGCTTGAAGCGCTCTTTGCCGCTGAGCCTGCGATTTATTACCATGAATAGCTTCAGCCGGTATACCTTGTTTGGCCAAATTTTCTGCTAAACGCTGTACTCCCCACTTGGTTTGTCCAAAAATAAGAACCTTTTCAAAGTCATCTTTTTTTAATAGATCTTTTAAAATCTCTACTTTTTCTTCTTTATTAGAGTATCGAACAATGTCTTGATGAACATGATCGCTTGTCTCACGAGTTCTGACAGAAATT
>CAZGCZ010000086.1:0-4962 GCA_964524615.1 uncultured Candidatus Saccharibacteria bacterium | reverse complement strand
ACCGAAGAAGAATTAAAAGAAGCTTTTGCTGAAGTTGGTACCGTAGAAAGTGCCGTCGTCATCAAAGACCGCGAATCAGGCCGATCAAAAGGTTTTGGTTTTGTGGAAATGTCTTCAGAAGAAGAAGCCCAAGCAGCTATTAAGACATTGAACGGCCGTGAAATCTCAGGCCGCCCAATCGTAGTGAACGAAGCTCGTCCAATGGAAGAGCGCCCACCTCGCAACGACTCTTAAAGCCAATTAGTTAGAAATACTTAAGACAAGTCCAACTCGGGCTTGTCTTTTGTATTATTTGTTATGATAAGAAGATGGAAAAATTAAAAGGTAGAAAAAATATTCATCTTGGAGCTGGCCCAAATATTATCAAAGGATGGATCAATTACGATACCGACACAACCTGGGGTGCAATAAAATATGATCTCACTTTAGGAATTCCTCATCCGGATAATAGTGTCGCCAAGATATATTCTGAACATTTTATTGAGCATCTAAAAAAAGATGATGGTTATAAAATGCTGTCTGAATGCTTTCGTGTTCTAAAACCGGGCGGAGCAATGCGGATAGGCTGGCCCAGTTTTAATAAAATTATCAATTCAGGCCACACTAAATCGCAGCGTCATAAACGGCATGTCACGCCTCATTTAAAACTTCGTTATGGCAACTGGGATGAAATTACCATAGACAGGCTGTTTTCTTGGGGCCATCAATATGCGTACACTCCAAGATATATGAAGACTATACTAAGCGACATTGGCTTTGTGACAGTTAAGCGTAAAAAATTTGGTAAATCTGACTATGGTTTTGATTATGATACTCATAACGATCCGGTCACCGTCTACTTAGAGGCAATTAAGCCATCATGATAAAAATATCAAAACTTAACAGTCAAGTGGAAATACCAACTAACCACGCGGGTAAGAGTACAATTGTTACTACGAACGCCACGAAATTGTATCTCCGATCTATTTTAAAATCGTGGCAATACCGTAATAGTTTTTCTGACGTCAAAGCCCATTGCCTGTTTATTGGTTATCCTAGAAGCGGCCACAGTATTGTCGGGTCACTGATTGATGCCCATCCAAATGCAGTCATCGCACATGAGTTAGACGTGTTGCAGTTTTTAGAATACGATCTTGGTTTTTCTCGTCAACAACTCTATGGGCTGATTGTTGATAATTCTCAATACTGGGACAAGCAAAGAAGAGTTTGGAGTGGTTATGATTATCATGTGCCTAACCAGTGGCAAGGAAGAGCTAAAAAAATATTAGTTATTGGCGATAAAAAAGGCGGCATTTCAACTCGCCGCCTTAAGGATGATCCATTATTACTATCAAAACTGCAAAAATTGACAGGGGTTGAGATTAAAATTATTCATGTTGTTCGCAATCCATTTGATAACATTGCAACTATTGCGATAAAAGAAGGCCGATTATTACGAGATGCAGCGGATTATTATTTTTCTTCAGTTGAAGTTAACCATACATTACAAAGCCAATACTCAACACAGATTTTATGTGTTGAGCATGAGCAACTCATTAATCAGCCGACAGAAACATTAGTACAAATTTGTAATTTTCTTAATCTTAATCCATCAACTCAATATCTTCGCGACTGCTCTTCAATAATTAAAAAATCTCCCCATTACAGCCGCTTGGAAATTAATTGGCCTAAAAAAATAATTGATCAAGTTCAAGTTCGTGCTAATAATTATGACTTTCTCAAAAATTATACATTTTCAATCTAGCAGACATACCTGTAGTAATCTATAATACAGCAAACAGGTAGTGAGAGGCTGATGTCTAAAGTAATAATAAATCTTTGTATTACAGGCATGGTACCAACAAAGGACATGACCGAGTTTATACCAATTTCATCTGCTGAAATTATACGTACTGCCTTGGCTTGTGGCCGGCTTGGAGCTTCGATAATTCATGTTCACGCTCGTGATACCGACGGTAAGCCTACCTGGAAAAAAGATGTCTTCGCTCCGATTATTGAAGGTATTAGAAACAAAAATAATAACTTAATAATTAACACAACGACAAGCGGACGAAATTGGTCAGACTTTGAACGAAGGGCTGATGTACTAGAACTCAGTGGTGATTTAAAGCCAGATATGGCTTCTTTGACAGTTGGTTCTATGAATTTTATTAAAGATCCTTCTATGAACTCACCGGAAATGATTGAGCAGCTGGCTACTAAAATGATGGAACGCGATATAAAGCCTGAGTTTGAAGTCTTTGAACCAGGAATGGTTCATAAAGCGAATTATTTATTAGAGCGCGGTATCGTGAAAGACTCGCATCCATATTTTAATATCCTATTAGGATCACTCGGCACATCGCCATTAGAACCTTCGGTTTTTGCTGCTTTTTATGCTCAATTGCCAAAAAATGCAATTTGGAGTGTAGCTGGTATTGGTACTTATCAATTAGACGCAAATATCATGAGTCTTGCCTACGGAGGGAGCGTTCGAGTGGGGTTGGAAGATAATATATACTATGACAGGCAAAAAACTCTTTTGGCTTCAAACGAAATGCTAGTAGAACGTATTGCTACTATTATCAGGCAAATGGGGTTGGAGGTTGCTACAGCTGAGGAAGCCCGCATAATGCTTGGCTTAAAGTCTCGTGGTTAGTGTTAGTCAGACAGATATAAGTGAACCGTTTCTCTGTATAATCACTCCTATCTTTGATCCAGCTTTAGAATCTTTGACAAAAATGATTTCAGATTTACAGCGGCAAACTTCTGCTGATTTTTGTCATATTATTATCTCGAACGGAACATCCGCCAAAATCAAACAGCTCGTCGAGAAGATTCGTCGGACTGATAAAAGATTTATTTATGATGAGATAGCGCAAGAGCCTACCACTGATCATGCTAGTCTTTTAATAAACCTTGGCAAACGCCGGCGATATTGTTTAGAAAAATATAGCGCCTCTTGGTATCACTTCTTTGATGCCGATGCCAAAATCGTTGACGACGACTATATTAAAAAACTCAAAGCACAAGTTGGCAAACAGCCACAGTACGACATTTTTGTGAACCGCATTATTCATCACGGCAAGCTATCTGAGTTTCCTCACGATTTTGATATGGCGAATTTTAGCTTCTCAAAAAAAGTTGCTAAAAATATACCATATCCTATCGATGTAGACCCAAGATTTCCAACAGGAAATGATTGGCGGTATTTCACAATGATTAGTACTCCAACAAATACCTATTTTGCTAATGATTTAATTGCTGTAGATAAAGACGGCAATCAATCATATAAGCGAATGTCTGATAAATATCGTGAACAAGACATGGCCTCTAAAAGTCCCATATCACTATTTGGAAATCAGTTTGATAACCAAGAACTTAATGCAATAAAGGAGGTACTTGATTCCCATTTAGTGGGTTATGGGCAAAAAGTTGGAGAATTTGAAATCGCCTTCAAAGAGCTGATTGGGTTCTCACAGGCCTGCGCTACGAGCTCTTGCACGAATGCTTTTTGGCTATTACTTCGTGCGCTGAAATTTAAGCCAGAAGATGAAGTAATTATTCCTAATATACATTTTTTTGGTTTTGCTAATGTTTTAAAAATTCTTGGGATTCCCTTTCGGATATGTGATGTTGGAATTGGCGTTCCAAATATAACACTAGAAACACTCAAGCCTCACATCAACCGTCATACCCGAGCTATTGTCTTTTTAGAATATGGTGGTTATCCGGTAGCAATAGACAGTATCAAACAATACCTTAAAAAAATAAAACGACAAGATATCCAACTAATCTTGGATGCAGCAAACTCACCGTTTACAAAATACAAGAATGCGTACACCGCTTTATCATATGATCACGTGCTTTATTCGTTTGATATGAATAAGATCTTAGTTACAGGTGACGGGGGAATGATCTTAACGAATCAAGAAGCACTTATCCATCGAGTCAAAAGCCTTTCATATTACGGCTTGGCCTTGGAAGACATGACTGGTTTTAAGAAAAGTCAGCACTCCGACACATGGTGGGAAGCCAAGATCTTAGAGCCGAGTCTAAAAATGGCTATGAATAATATTGCGGCCTCCATTGGGTTAGTACAACTACAAAAAATCAATGATTTCTTGGAAAAGCGTGCAGAAATCAAACAGATTTATATTAATAAACTACAAAAAATTGCTAGTGCTGACACTTTTACATTACCCCCGACGCTTGATAAAATAAGCGGCAACGTTTATTTCTTTTGGCTGCAATTAAAAAGTCAAGAGAGACGCAATCAATTGGCGAGATTTTTGTTAAAGAGGGGAATTTATACCAATGTAAAGTACCAACCTCTTTATATGCACCAATCAGCTGGCGGTAAAAGTAGTACGTATAAAAAGGCTAGAAAGATTGTTAAATATAGTTTAGGACAGGAAAATTGGGAGGCTACCAGGCGCGAACTTCGTTTAATGAGTATACCGACTCCAAACGCCAAACATTTCTTTGAAACTTCTCTTTGCATACCGCTGCACCATAATTTGTCGCTAGACCAAGCTGACTATATTGTCGGGCAGATATATAATTTTTTTGATGATCATGACAAGTAATCAATGGACAATATTCGGGTGCGGTAATTTTATTGGCGATATTCACGATTGTATTATTGCTAACAAGCAAGTTTTACGTCGCATTGTGTTAAACAAAAAAATTGAGCCTTCACTAAGTTCTAAAATTCCAAAAAATGTGCAAGTCATTTTTTTAAAAAACTTCAAACCGGCCAAAAATGAGAATTATTTATTCGGTTTTCTGGATCCCAACAAAGATGAATTTATCAAATCTCTTCAAAAATATAATTTAGAATTTTCTAATTTAATACATCCATTTTCATATATTGCACAGGGGGTGACATTTGGACAGGGTAATTTTGTCGGTGCTGGTTCAGTTATTGGGCCGAATAGTCACATTGGTAATTACAATTATGTAAATAGGCTTGTAGCAATT
>CAZGCZ010000085.1:0-4201 GCA_964524615.1 uncultured Candidatus Saccharibacteria bacterium | reverse complement strand
TATTCCAATGTAAATACTCATAGTCCATCAGTTGGTGACATTGCTGTTTGGAGAGCTTATGCTAACGCCTATGTCTTTAATCATGGCCATGTTGCCATTGTCGAAGGAGTTGATGGCGGGGGCATTACTATTAGCCAATATAATTTCGATATAGGGAACGGTCCTGGTTATTACTCAACTATGTATATTCCTTATGGCAGTACGATGTGGGGTGGTATTGGGTTTGTCCATTAGAATGATTGCTCATTAGGTAAAACATTGGCAACTAAACTATCCTCAAAGCGTAAATTATCTGTCAAAAAATCTGCTTTTTTTGTTGGTGGAGCTCTTTTATTTTTGCTAATTGGGTTTTTGCTGAACGCTTTTGTTTTACGTTATGACTTAACGCAAAAAGGGTTTATTTCCCGTAATGGCAGGCCTGATCTAGGCCAGTTTTGGAATGTCTATGATCTACTGCATCAAAAATATGATGGTAATATTGACACTGCTAAATTGCTCGAGGGAGCCATTAAAGGCGAAGTAGCATCGCTCAATGACCCCTATACGGTTTATATGAATGCTAAAGAGGCAAAAGATCTTCAGAATCAGTTAGCTGGAAGTTTATCTGGGATTGGTATTGAAATTGGGATTAAAAATAGTCGCTTGACCGTAATCGCACCAATTGATGGCACGCCTGCCGCTAAGGCTGGCATCCGATCGGGCGATATTATTGCCGAAATTGATGGGGTAGACACGAGCAGCTTAACCCTTGATGAAGCAGTTAGTAAGATTCGAGGTACGGCTGGCACTCAAGTAAAAATCACTATTGTACGCGGGACATCATCACAAGATCTCACGATAACTCGTGAAAACATAACAGTTAAGAGCGTTACTTCAACTATGCGTGATGATGGAATTGGTGTGATACGAATCAGAGAGTTTGGTGACGATACTGTCAGTGGTGTGCAAGCTGCAGTGATGGATCTAAAAAACCAAGGAGCCAAAGGAATAATTATTGATTTACGCGACAATCCAGGTGGCTATTTGCAATCCTCAGTCGATGCTACTAGCCAGTTTTTGCAGTCTGGTGTCGTAGTTCAGGAAAAAGGCAAGAATAGTGATGACAACAAGACCTTTTATGCCAACGGAAATGCTCCTCTCGGATCTGTGTCAATTGTGATTTTAGTAAATGGTGGTACGGCTTCTGCAGCTGAGATTATGTCCGGAGCACTTCATGACAGCGGCCGGGCCGTATTAGTAGGTGAGAAAACTTTTGGCAAAGGTGTAGTTCAGGAAGTTGTTGACCTGCCAGGAGGCAATCAACTGAAAGTAACTGTGGCAAAATGGTACACGCCAAATGGCACTAATATCAGTCAAGAAGGAATCAAACCCGATATCGAAGTGAAAAACACAGTCGATGACTTTAATGCTGGCCGAGATCCTCAGATGGATAAAGCTCTTGCTACGCTTAAGTCAAAACTCGGGCAATAGCTTGATTAAGTAGTTCTAAAATTATATAATATCCAACATTCGTTCCCGACTTGATGAGGTGAGTAGTGAGGCAAGTCAGACAGCAGAGCGAACGGGGCGCAAGTATTATCGAGTATCTCTTGCTTCTTGCTTTGATTGCGCTAGCCATCATTGCTGCAGTGGTGTTTATCGTTGACACTGCGACAAACAGTGATGATGGAGCAAAGCCAGAAAAAACAAGCCAAAAGGCTCACGTTAGCGCTCACATACAAGCACCAAAGTCGGCTACCAAACCACCGCATGTCACTTGCGAAGATGTACCAAGGTATGAGAGCAGAGCGCTTGAGACCTACCAAAAGGCCCGTTCGGATGACTGGGCTCAGGGTTATGCCACATTACTACTCACTCAAGCAACGCTTGAGTCTCAACTTGCACAGCTTGGCATACAAGACTGCATCGCCCAAGGGATTTTGCCTCCGGCAGATAGACCATAAATTAAAAGGTCGCTAATACCTCTACAGACAATCGTTTGTGGAGGTTTTTCTTGACCAGATTCTTGATAGTCGTTATGATTAAACAAACGGGGTGAGAAATGGCAAAAAATGCCAAAACAAAATTTATTTTTATTACTGGTGGCGTAGTTTCTGGACTCGGTAAAGGCATCACCTCCGCATCAATCGGAAATATCCTCAAGGCGCGGGGGTTTTCAGTTGGTATGCAAAAGTGTGACCCTTATCTCAATACTGATTCTGGCACACTCAATCCAGCTGAGCACGGCGAAGTCTTTGTCACCCATGATGGCGCGGAAACTGATCTTGACCTTGGTCACTACGAGCGGTTCATTGATCGCGAGCTTGGCCAGAGTTCAAGTTTAATGAGTGGGAGAGTGCTAGCAGCTGTTATTGAGAATGAGCGCTCTGGTCAGTATTTGGGTAAAACGGTTCAGATTATTCCTCATGTTACTGCCGAAATTCAGGATCGTATTATCGAAGCAGCCGGTGAAAATGACATTCACTTAGTTGAGATTGGCGGTACGGTTGGGGATTATGAATCAATGGCATTTATGGAAGCCATCCGTCAAATGAAACGCAAGCTTGGGGCTGAAAACGTGCTTTATGTCCATCTTGTGTATGTTCCTTATCTGCAAACCAGCAAAGAGCTCAAAACCAAGCCAGCCCAAAATTCCGTTCGAGATCTCCGGGAAGTGGGTATTGTACCAGATGTACTCTGTGTTCGTTCTGATCATGAGCTCTCAGAGTCAGCCATTGAAAAATTAAGTTTATATTGTGATGTTGATGCTCGGGCAGTGGTGCCGCTCGTCACACTCGAAACTGTCTATGAAGTTCCATTAGTTATGGAGGATTATGGACTAGGGGATTACATTTCTGCTCGATTGTCTTTACCGCAGCGCCAGCCAAAGCACGATCAATGGGCTGAGTTAGTGAGTAGGATTAAGCAACCCAAGAATAAAGTTAAAATTGGGGTTGTTGCTAAGTATCTAGATAATGAAGATACCTATACCAGTGTCGTAGAAGCAGTTAAATCAGCTGGCTGGTATCATAATGTCAATGCCGAAGTAGTCTGGATCGATGCTGAGAAACTTGATCACACTTGCAGTGAACTGGATTGGGTTGATGGAGTGATTGTCCCAGGTGGCTTTGGTAATCGCGGTACAGAAGGAAAGATTTTAGCCGCTCAATGTGCTCGAGAAAATAACATTCCTTATCTTGGCCTGTGCCTCGGTATGCAAATAGCCGTTATTGAATTTGCCCGCAATGTGGTTGGGCTTAAAAACGCTAATTCAACAGAGCTGAACCCCAAAACACCGCATCCTGTAATTGATATTATGCCGGATCAAAAATCCGTGAAGCTTGGTGGGAGCATGCGCCTGGGCAATTATCCGGCGGTGATTAACAAAAAATCACGCAGTTTCTTGGCTTATAATGCACCAACTGTGCTCGAACGCCACCGACACCGTTATGAATTTAATAACGCTTATCGTGATCAACTGAAAAAAGCAGGCCTTATCATTGCGGCTACGTCTCCCAATCGTAAGCTAGTAGAAGTTATTGAGGTACCAAACCACCCGTTTTACGTAGGTACACAATTTCATCCAGAATTTTTATCTCGCCCGGGATCGCCGCATCCACTATTCCGTGATTTTATCGATGCAGTGGTAAAGAAAAAAGCCGCTACACGAACGGCTTCTTTCTCGGTGCAAAAATAAATTATTTTTGAATAGAAATTATCATTTGTTTACGTCGTGCTCCTGTATAGCGAGTATGAACTCGTTCTGAAAATTGAACCACACCAGCTTCTGTTGCAAAAATCGAGTGATCTTTGGCTGTACCAGTGCCAACACCAGAGCTGAAACGAGTTCCTTTTTGTCGAACTATAATTGCTCCTGCTTTGACTTTTTGTCCACCAAAAGCCTTAACCCCGAGTCGTTTTGATTCGGAGTCGCGCCCTAATTTTGTACTACCTCCAGCTTTGTGCTTTGACATGTTATTTCCTGGTTAGGACTAATATATGACGGCCAACTCTTTGATCTTCTCTTGCGTAAAAAAGTTGATTACCACCGTCAAAAACCCTAATATTGTATCCTATATCTGGGATTTCGTCAAGGATTGCGCTTGTTTCAAAAGTTTTGTCTTTTTGCCAAACTGGCAAAGCAATCACAGCTGTTGATCCGGATTTTTGTTGATCTGCGATATTCTGTAAAAATTGCCTATAGAGCTCAATAAGCTCATTT